>NZ_CAAAFR010000032.1:87707-169843 GCF_900634745.1 Protofrankia symbiont of Coriaria ruscifolia | reverse complement strand
GTGCCGCCTGCGCCGATGCGGGCAGCGCGGGTCCGGGCGCCGCGGCCGTGAACCCGGCCTTCCCGCCGAAGGCCGGTACCACGGTGTCGACGGATGCGGCGGGCACGAGCCGTGCCGTGGGTGGCACCGGCGACGGCACCGGTAGGGACACTGTCCAGGTGCGCTGCGCCACCCCGGATCTGGAGCTGTCGACCGCACCGCCGGCCGGCGGCAGCGGCATGGGCCACCAGGGCCTTGTGCTCGTGTTCACGAACAGGACGCGCAACGCCTGTGTCCTCACCGGCTATCCGGGTGTGGCCGCCCGGGATGGCAGGGGCCAAGACGCCGGGAACGCCACCCGTACCACCATCGGCTCCATCTTCCCGGTGACCTCCCAGGGGCGTGTCGTGCTGGAGCCGAACGGCAGCGCGTCCGCCGGCGTTGAGTGGACGGTCGTTCCGTCCGGGGACCAGACCAGGTGCCCGTCCTACGTCGGTCTGCGGGTGACCCCACCGGGAGACACCCGCAGCCTCGAACTGGCCCAGCAGGTCGATTTCTGCGGCAGTTTCCAGGTTCATCCGGTCGTGCCCGGCGCCGCGGCGGGCGCTTGAGAGCGCCACAGCGGTTGCAGCCGCCACGGCGGTTGCGGGTACTACTGCGGGCGGCCGGCACCCGGTGGCGGCGGGCACCCGGTGGGCGGCTGACGACGCCCGGTGAATTGATCGTCACCGGGGCAGCCGGGGCAGCCGGCGGATACCTCCGGAGAAGTGTCGGACGTCCGTGATTGCCTGTACGCCATGGAAGCCACGACCGTGCTGTTCTTTCTCGTCGGCCTGCTGCTGGGGGTTGGCGGGGGCTTCGCCGCCGGTCGCCGGGCCGGCGACGTGCGCCTCGACGCGCTCGTGGCCGAGCACAGCCGCACGGCGCGCGAGCTGGAGACGCTGCGCCGGGCTGAACACGCCGCGCTGGAGCGGGCGGCACTGGCCGAGGTCGACCTCGCGGGGATGCGGACTGCGCTCGACCACGAACGGCGGTCCGCGACCGAGCGTGTGGGCCTGGTCGAGCAGAGCCAGCAGCGCCTCGGCGAGGCGTTCCAGGCCTTGTCCGCGCAGGCGCTGGAGGGCGCAAGCCGCCAGTTCCTCGAACTTGCCTCGGCCCGTCTCCAGGAGGTCGGCGCCCACGCCACCGGCGACCTGGAGCAGCGCCGAGCCGCGGTCGAACATCTCGTCGGGCCCCTGCGCGAGGTCCTCGGCAAGATGGAGCACCGCCTTGCGGATCTGGAGGCCTCGCGTATCGAGGCCTACGCGACCCTTGTCGAGCAGGTTCGCGGCGTCCAACAGGCGTCCGAGGGCCTGCGGGCCGAAACCGCGGCGCTGGTCACGGCGCTGCGCAAGCCCCAGGCTCGCGGAGCCTGGGGGGAGATGCAGCTGCGACGGGTGGTCGAGGTCGCCGGGATGATCGCCCGATGCGACTTCACCGAACAACCGAGCACCGTCACCGAAGAGGGTGTGCGACGACCGGACATGGTCGTTCATCTTGCGGGTGAGAGAAACATCGTCGTGGACTCGAAAGTGCCACTGCTGGCCTTCCTCGAGGCCATCGAGGCTCGCGACGAACAGACCCGCGACGAACGGCTCACCGCCCACGCACGGCAGCTACGAGCACACGTGGACGCGCTCGGCGCGAAGGCGTATTGGCGGCAACTGCCTTCCAGCCCGGAGTTCGTCGTGTTGTTCGTGCCCGCCGAGGCATTCCTCTCACCGGCGCTGGACAAGGACCCGGCCCTGCTGGAGCACGCTGCCACGAAAAAGGTCGTCATCGCGACTCCGACCACTCTGATCGCGATGCTGCGCACAGTCGCCCATGCGTGGACCCAGGAGGTGCTCACCAGCCGGACCCGGGAGATCTCCGAGCTGGGCAGAGATCTTTATACCCGCCTCGGCACGCTCGGCGAACATGTGGACAGGCTCGGCCGTTCGCTGAGCCGGACCGTGACCGACTTCAACGCGGCGGTGGGATCCCTGGAGAGCCGCGTGCTGGTGCCGGCACGCAGGCTTGCCGCCATGGAGGTGGTGGAGAATGTCCTGGCGACACCGTCGCCGGTGGAAACCGGCGTGCGAGCCTTGTCCGCGACCGAACTCGCGGGTAATGCTGGCGGCACATATGGGTGATGTTGTCGAAGGCTTCAGGGTCATCACCGAAAGTGATGCCTGCGGCTGCCTCACGCAGCGATAGCACTCGCCGGTGATACCTGAGACGACGCCGGGCGGTACCTTGCCCAAGTGAACTCGCCGCCCCGTCGTTCGTCGACCGGTCCATCCGGCCGCGCCGGAGGTATCGGCCCCCCGGCCGGCCAACGCGGACGAATCCAGGGCCGACGCAACAACGACGGGACGCCCACGGTGGTAACGGGCAGCAGGCGTGGTCTGACCGTGCTCGGCGCCGCCATCCTGCTCATCCTGGCCGGGACGGTCGGCGCAACCATCGACGTGGTTCTGTCCGGTTCCCCGGGAGTCGCCTTCGGAGTCCTGTTCGTCACCGGTTGCATCCTTGCCGCCACCCGGGTACATTTCGACGATCTTCTCGGGACCGTCATTGCGCCACCGCTGGTCTATGCGGTGATTGCCGTTGGTGTCGGATTCACCCGACCGTCGTCGGGCGACAGCGGCGGAGGGCTGAAGAGCAAGGCGATCAATATCGGATCCGACCTGATTCTGCGAGCTCCCGTACTTCTGCTGGGTTTCGCCGCTGTTGTCCTTATCGCCATGGTTCGTGTACGACGCGCACGAGTTACCCGCCGCATACGCGAACGAAACCTCAACCCACCCGGGAATCGCCGCCGACCGACTCACTAGAACAGCGTCTGCCGGCTCGCCGGAACAGCATCGGGTAGATATCCGGTACCGTTTTCAGTGTGCCGATGGATGCACACCGTGAACTGCGGGAACGCCTAACCCGATGGTGGGCGACCTGCCGCTGCGGTCATTCTCGTGCCGATCATCGGCATTACCGCCACGGATCGGACTGCGGACGCTGCCCGTGCCCCGCCTTCTCGCACATCCGCCCGCGCTCCCAGTGACCCGGAACCCGGCCTCCCGGACCTCCCGGATCGGCTTCCAGACCTCGAGCGCGAAAGAAATATGATCACGCCGCCTTTGGCCCTCCAACGACCCGGGGACCTGGAGCTGTTGCAGATCTGTCGTCCGGCTCACCGCATCCTGTACGGCACCCCGCCACTGTGCGGGGCTCTGCCACTGTGCAGGGCCCTGCCACCGCCGCGCCCAGTGCAACTTCCGCCGCCGTGCCCGGCACAGGGCCCCGTCACCGCCGCGCCCAGCGTGGCCTGGCCGGCCCTGGTCGTGTCGCCCCCGCGCACACAGAGCGGTGCCCCATCAGATCAGCGGTGCCCCATCAGATGTCGTGACCGGGTCACGACATCCGGAAGCCCCCGCTCCACCCCCACTCCTTGATCCAGATCCTGTTGCCGGACGCTCGCGCCCGCGAGAAAACATCACACCGATTGCTCCATTGCGCATGACCACGCTATTCGGGAGGTGGACCGGCATACGCCACAACGGACCCCACAGGCGGCGGTGAAATTCGTCACAAGAATTCAGTTGCAGACCGGAATGTAAGATTGGAACGGCCCATTGTCGCCATCCGGACACCGACATGCGGGCGCGGAAGAAATCTGTGCAAACACCTGGAGTCGGCGACGGTCGGGTATCCTTTATCTCGCCCAGCCAGCACACCCCGCCTACATATCATTACTGGGAGCAACTAACACTACACCGAGCAATATCACCGTTACGATTTAAGTAGATCGCGATTGGCTATCACAACCTAGTCATGCAAAAATAAACAACTGATAAACAACAGGCAAACAATATTGTTATACTTCGACCGACCGAGACTCCCTCCCGAGGCGATGCTAACTTCTTAACCGCAAACTCTTACCAATCAACTCGGATCATGGATGCTCCAACGTCCCTGCGTCTGCCGACCACACGAAGAACCATGATCGTGTCGTCTTTGGCCGACCAGGAGATCACGGGTGTCCAGCGATAGGGGATGACGCAATAGCTCGCGACGACAACTGTCGATCCGGCGTCCGGGGGGACGTGTAACGACAGTCATAGCACTCCGCCAGGAAATGCCGGTTCGAACCATTGAAACGGCGATCACCACAGGGAAAGTCGACAGAGAACTGGGGGGCACCACATCGGCTCGGGTTCGCCTGGCCCATGGTGGCTCCCGACATCCAGTTATGTGGGGGGACAGGTGTCCGGACACTCGGACCTACCGACCATCAAGATCCCGACTGTCAGCGTCATCATCCCGACGCTCAACGAGGCACGCAACCTTCCGTACGTCTTCAAGAGCCTGCCCGCCGAGGCTGAAATCGTCGTCGTCGACGGCCGGTCGACCGACGACACGGTGGCGGTCGCGAGAGCGCTGCGACCCGACGCCATAGTCGTCGATCAGACACGCCGCGGCAAAGGGAACGCGCTCGCGTGCGGTTTCGCCGCGGCCACCGGCAACATCCTCGTCATGCTCGACGCCGACGGCTCGGCCGACCCCGCGGAGATCGGCGAGTTCGTCCGGGTCCTCACCGCCGGCGCGGACTTCGCAAAGGGGTCCCGCTTCATCAACGGCGGCGGCAGCAGCGACATCACCCGGTTGCGGCGGGCCGGCAACACGTTTCTCAGCCGCCTCGTCAACGCCTTCCTGGGCTGCCGATACTCCGATCTCTGCTACGGCTACAACGCGTTCTGGCGGCATTGCCTGCCTACCCTCAACCTGGATCCGGGTGAGCGCTCCGAAGCCTACGAGTGGGGGGACGGTTTCGAGGTCGAGACCGTCATCAACATGAGGGTGGCCCGAGCCGGGCTGCGTGTCGTGGAAGTCCCGAGCTTCGAGCACCCCCGCATTCACGGGGTCAGCAACCTCAACGCCTTTTCCGACGGTCTGCGGGTCCTGCGCACCATCCTGGTCGAATCCCGCGGCTCGCGCCGGCGGCGACGGCGACTGATACCGCGCTGGTCCACGGCGGCAGCGGTCGGCCCGAACCTGACCGTCATTCGGCCCCAGAAAGCAAGAAGCGAAACCCTGGAAAGCGTCCACCTGGAAACCCCCGAACCCGACGCAAGCGTGAGCGTGGTCAGCTCCGAGGTGGAATGCGCATGACGGCATCCACCGGCGTCGTCCCGGGCGGAGCCGACGCCTCGCATCCGGCTCCCGGGGCTTCCAGTACGGCGGGCACCGAAACCTCCCGCACGACGATCACCGAAGCTTCCGGCGTGACGGTCGCCGGATCGGCTGCCATGCCCATCCCGGTGATCCCGGTGCAGGCAGCTCCCGTCGAGCCTGTCGAACCTCGGCCCGCGGACAGCGGTGCCGCCGCGGCCGCGGCAGCACCGGCCACGTCCGTGGTGATCTGTGCATACACCCTCGAACGCTGGGACGACCTCGCTGCCGCCATCGCGAGCGTTCGCCACCAGAAGACGGCGGCAAGCGAGATCATCCTGGTCGTCGACCACAACGACGCCCTGCTCGCCCGCGCTCGGGCCACCTTCGACGGGGTCACAGTGCTTGCTAGCACCGGCGCCCAGGGCCTGTCCGGGGCACGCAACACCGGCGTGGACGCCGCTCGCGGTGACGTCGTGGTGTTCCTCGACGACGACGCCCACGGCGAGCCCGACTGGCTCGAGCACCTACTGGCCCCGTATGCGGAGCCGACCGTGCAGGGCGTGGGAGGCGCCGCCGTACCCATGTGGCCGGCCTCCGGCCGACCCGCGTGGTTTCCCCCCGAGTTCGACTGGGTGGTCGGCTGCAGCTACGAAGGTCTGCCCACCTCCATCCACCCGGTCCGCAATCCCATCGGTGCGGCGATGTCCTTCCGCCGGACCGCCTTCGACCGCATCGGTGGCTTCACCAGCGGCATCGGCCGGATCGGATCGACCCCGCTGGGATGCGAGGAGACCGAGTTCGGCATCAGGCTGCGGCAGGCCGATCCGGGGGCGACCATCCTCTACGAACCGCGCGCAGTGGTTCATCACCGCGTCACGGCGAAGCGGGCTTCTTTCACGTACTTCCGTCAACGCTGCTATGCCGAGGGACGGTCAAAAGCGATCATCGCGGAGCAGGTTGGCCAGACAGCCGCTCTGGCTACGGAACGTACCTACATGTCCCGGACGCTCCCCCGTGCCATCTGGCGCGACGTGCACACTCCCGGCCGGCGTCGCAGCGCCGTGACGATCGTGTCAGGAGTTGCGATCACTGCTGTCGGGTACCTGCACGGTCGCCTGCTGCAACCGGTCACCGCCCGCCGCGGCAAGGAGCGCCCCGCCGGAGGATCCACCCTGTGAAGATCCTTCTGCTCGCCCAGTTCTTCCCGCCGATCGTCGGCGGTGAGGAACGTCATGTCCACAATCTCGGCCGGCGCCTGGCCGACCATCACGAGGTCACCGTAGTCACCTTCGGTGACAAGACCGGCACGACAATCCGTGACGGCATGCGCGTCCGAACCGTTCGACCGATCACCGCGTCACTGCCCTTCCTGTACGGGGAGGGTGACCGGCTCTACGCGCCGCCGCTGCCGGACCCGACGGTGACCCGAGCGCTACGGCGTGTTATTGCCGAGGAACGCCCCGACGTCATCCATGCGCACAACTGGATCGTCAACAGCCTTACTCCCCTACGCTTGACGACCCGCACGCCGATGGTGCTCACCCTGCACGACTACAGCCATGTCTGCGCCACCAAGCGCTTCATGTACATGGGCCGGCAGATATGCGACGGGCCGTCGCCGCGACGGTGCATCCGCTGCGCCCACGACCACTACGGCGGGCCGGTCGGCCTCGCCACGGTCGCCGGCAACCAGGCGGGCCGCGCCCTGCGCCGGATGTCCCTGGACCGGATCATCGCGGTGAGTTCGGCGGTCGCCCGACACACCGGCCTTGCCTCCGGCGGCACACCATTCGAGGTCATCCCGAACTTCATCCCGGACGAGCTGCTGGAAACCAGGTCGCACACCGTTCCCGGAGGCATGACAGCGGACGGCTACCTGCTGTATGTCGGTGATCTCAGTCGGGACAAGGGTGTCGGGATCCTGCTGGACGCCTACAGCCGGCTGGCTGCCGACCGCCCGCCACTGCTGATGGTCGGTCGCCGGACATCCCAGCTGCCGGACAGCCTTCCGGCAGGGGTTGTCGTGGCCGAACCGTGGGACCACGAAAAGATCATGCAGGCGTTCGCCGGAGCCGCGTTCGCCGTCGTCCCGTCCATCTGGCCGGACCCGTGCCCCACTGTCGTGCTGGAGGCCATGGCTGCCGGTATCCCGGTCGTCACAACTGGGATGGGCGGCATCGCGGACATGGTCCGCGACGGGAAGGAAGGCGTCGTCGTCCCACCCTCGGCTCCAGACGCCCTGGCCACGGCGATGAACCTGCTCCTTTCCGACCCGTCACTGCGGCAGCGGCTCGGCCAGCGCGCCCGCGACCGCGCCGCGGACTTCACCGCCGGGCGGGTGGTACCGCGCATAGAAACTGTTTATCGAGACCTGGTCCATGCCCACTGAATCCCGGCCCGCTGAATCCCGGCCGCTCGACGAAGACGACACGATCAACGACGACACAACGAACAACAACGCAATCGAAAATGCCGCGCCGACAACCGACAGCGCGATCCGGGAGCGCACCGGCACCATTGTCATCACAGCGTTCACGCCCAGAAGCAGAACCGGATCCGTCGCCCGTGAGAAGTCCGGCACCTACGACAATGACCGGATGGAGGAGAAAACGGAGCAGGCGGCTGCGCATGTCGACTCCGACCCGACCGTGGTCCTGCTCGATCCGATGGCGGGGCTCCTCGAGCCGGTTACCGGGCCGGTTGGCGAGCCGGCCGGCAGCAACAGCGCGAACCATATTTCGTTACCAGGCTGGATTTCGTTACCGGGCTGGCGGCCGTGGCGGAAGGCGCCGGTGTCTCGGGAGGATCCGGCCACCACGCATCTGACCAGCACACCTGCGGCCGGCGGACACCCGGCCGTGCACCCGGTCACCGCGAGCCCGACCAGCCATGACCTGACCGTCCCCGACCGCTCCCTTGCCGTCGCAACGATCATGGCTGCCGGAGTGCTACTGGTCGCGGTGTCCTACCTGATCGGACGTTCCGGGCATCCGGGCGCGGGCACCGCGCTGCTCTGGCCCGGCCTGATCACGGTCTTCGCCACAGGTGCGATCCGCCTGTTGCGGGCAGGCACATCACGGCAGGAACGGCTGCGGGTGTCGGTGTTTCTGGGCGTCGCCCTGTACTTCTGTTTCGAACTGACCCAGATTTCCGCCGTCCGCGAGTTCGACGAGCTACTGCACCTGCGCACCCTGCTCGATCTGCAGGCAACCGGGCATGTTTTCACCCCTCATCCGGGCCTGCCGGTCAGCCCCCGGTTCCCGGGGTTGGAGCTGCTGACCAATTCCGTCGTCCAGCTGCTCGGCGTACCGAACCAGGTAGCTGTGATCGGCGTCGTCCTGCTGGCGCGCTTCCTGCTGGTATACGGCCTGTTTCTGCTGATCGAACGCCTGAGCCGGTCCGCCTACGCGGCCGGAGTGGGGGTAGCGATCTACTCCTGCAGTCCGCAGTTCTTCTTCTTCAACGCGCAGTTCGCCTACCAGTCCCTGGCCATCGCCCTGACCGTGCTGCTCCTGCTGATCGTCGTGGACCGCCCACGGTACGGACGGATAACCGCTGCATTACTGATTGCGATGACGTGGATCGCGCTGTCGTTGACCCACCACATCACCAGCTGGATCACTGTGGGGCTGCTCGCCGGGTGGACGTTGTGCGCGTTCGTCCGGCGTGACCGGGCGGACGGCAGGGCGCTCGCCGGCATCACCCTGATCGGGCTGCTGACCACCGCGGGCTGGGCACTTGTCAGCATCTCGATGCTCAGCGACTATCTGGGACCCGTCCTGTCGGAAAGCTTCCACCAAGCCGGCAATGTCGCCAGTGGTCAGGCCAAGAGCCGCAAGATGTTCACCGACTCGGCCGGGACGGCCACCCCGACCTGGCAGATCGTGGCGCTGCTCGGCTCGACCCTGCTGTGGTCGGTGTCGATCCTCCCGGTCGGTCCGTTCAAGTTCCGGCCGGACACCGACAGCCGGCACGCAACGCTGTACCGGCTCCTGCGGCTCATGCACCTGGCGTTCCCCCTGACGGTGATCGGCACCGTCACGCCGCGGACGGCCGAGCTGTCCACCCGCATGTCCACCTTCATCTACCTCGGCCTCGCCGTCGCGCTCGGCCTCACCATCACCAGTTACCTCACGACCCATCGCACGACCCGTCCAGCGCACCTCGTACGGCTCACCACCGCACTCGCGGTCTTTGTATTCATAGGCGGCACGGTTTTGGGCTCAGGCGCGGACTGGTCACGGATGCCGGGACCCTACCTGGTGATCGCCGACGGACGTTCCATCGACCCGTACGTGGTCGCCGCCACCGACTGGGCGAACACCCGGCTGCCGCAGGGCAGCCGGGTCGCCGGCGACCGCGAGACCGGGGTCCGGCTCATGAGTATCGGCCGTCAGTGGCTCGTCACCAGCCTGGGCAGCAGGGCCAGCGCCGCACCACTCTACTTCGGCAGCACCATCGGGGACTACGAACGCACGGTCATTACGACCGGTCGAATCCAGTACGTCATTGTTGACACCCGGCTTGCCGACGGGCTCCCGCACGAGACGTTCTACGCGGAAAACGGCGAAGCGCCGGTTGGTTCCCAACTGACACCAGCGATGCTGGCGAAGTTCGACACCCAGCCGGGTTCGGTGAAGGTCTACGACAACGGACCGATGAAGATATACGACGTCAAAGCCCTCTGGCTGCCAACAACACCTCCGACAACAACCCCGCGGCCTGCGGGAGGTGACCGGTGAACACGGTCACGACCGTCCTGCAGGCCCTTCTCGGAATTACGATTCTCGTTCTCGGTGTCGCCGGTCTGCACGCAACCCTCACCCGGACCGCGAAAGCCAGCACAGACGCCGGTGGAAACAACTCCGGTGGAAACGACTCCGCGGCAGACGCATCCGCGGCGAACCTCCGAACCAACTCCCCGGCCAGCTCCCGGGCGGACTCCCCGGCGAACATCGCCCCGCTGTTTCTGCTCACCGTCACCGGTCTGATGGTCGGCTCGCTGCTGGTGGCCGTGGTCGGGCTTGCCGACAACCCGCTCGCCTACGACCTGCTGTTCGGCGCCGTGGCGGTGGCACTCGCCGCCTTCGGACGCCTGCGACCGGCCACCTTCCTGGCCCGGATCCGAGACCACCTGCTCCGGGAGGCGGCGCGCTGGAAGACGGCTGCCTGGAAGACGGCTGCCTGGAAGACAGGACCCCGCAGGGCGGTGCTGCTGGCGTCCGTCCCGATACTGATCCTCGCCGTGGCGGTGGGCCTGTCGTGGTGGTCGGACGACACAACCATGAATGCGCCGGTGACTGCGCTCGGCGCTACCCGGACACACACGGGCCTGGAAGTCACCGTCACCCGGGCCGAGGGCGACAACGGTGATCTCCTGCTGGAGGTGATCACCGCCGAGGGCCGACAGTGGCGGCTGCCGCTGGAACCGCGCAAGAAAAAGGTCGACGTCCCCGTGGGGAGCGAAGCCACTCCCACCCCAACCGCAGTCCGCCTTCTCGTCAATGGAAAAATCATACGATCGATAACAATTCAATAACTTATAGTATTTATGATGATGTCCTGCTCTCATACCAACCCGTGCAGTTGCAACCCGTGCAGTTGCAACACCGTGCCAACGTGTCATGCCCCGACAGCTGCGTTCACCACCCCGAGGGAGCAATAACCGTGTACGGACGACTTCGCGTGCTCCAGGTCACCCCCCGGTTTTTCCCCGACATGGGAGGGATCGAGACACACGTCTACGAAACGGCCCGACGGCTGAACACCATGCCCGGCCTGCGGGTGGACGTCCTGACCACCGATCGCGACGGAAGCCGGCCCCCCGTCGAGGTGGTCGAGGGGATTCGGGTACGGCGAGTACCCGCTTGGCCACGGGAGCGCGACTACTACATCGCTCCGCGCATTCGCGCGGCGGTCGGCAGCGGCTACTACGACCTCGTGCACTGCCAGGGAGTGCACACCGCCGTCCCGGTCATCGCCATGGCCACTGCGCTCGCAGCGCAGACGCCCTACCTGGTCAGCCCGCACACCGGTGGCCACTCGTCAGCGATGCGCCATCGGCTGCGCGACGTCCAGTGGCGGGCCCTCGGCCCGCTGCTGCGCCGCGCCCGGCAGGTACTGTGCGTCGCCGAGTTCGAAAAGGAGATGTTCGCCCGGCTGGCGCGTGTGGCCGCCAAGCGTCTGACGGTCATCCCGAACGGCGTCGAACCCGCCGCCGCCACCAGCGTCCAACCCGACGCCAGCACTCCGACCGTGGTCTCGGTCGGCCGTTTCGAGAAGTACAAGGGCCAGCACCACCTGATCGCCGCGCTGCCCACACTGCTCGAACAGGAACCGCGCGCACAGCTGCTGCTGGTGGGACAGGGCCCGTACGAGGACGAACTGCGGGCTCAGGCCACCCGTTTGGGTGTAGCCGACCGGGTTGGCTTCACCTTTGTCCCGCCGGCCGAACGCCAGGCCATGACCGACCTGCTGGCAGGTGCGCACGTGGTCGCCTTACTCAGCGAGTACGAAGCCCATCCGGTCGCGGTGATGGAGGCGGTCGCGCTCGGACGTCCGGTCGTGGTCGCCCCCGCCACCGGCCTCGGTGAGCTGGCCGATCGCGGTCTGGCCGAACGGGTCGACAACCCCGCGGACCCGCGCACGGTCGCCGCTGCCCTGCTCCGCCACCTGACCTCGGACACGGCTCCAGGAGGAGACACGCCGGTCGGGGCCGGCAGCCACAGTGCGCCGTCCACCCGCCTGCCCACATGGGACGACTGCGCCAACGCGCTCGCAGATTCCTACCGTGCCCACGCATGACACGCCGTTACCCGACAGCGAGCATCCTGGGCCGGCCCGGACTGCCCACGGTGACGATCGGCACCGCGGACGGGACAGCCGCGGCAACACCACCACGGACAGCGCCGCCATGAACGGAACCACCACGGACAGTGCGGCCGTGAACAGCACCACTACGGACAGTGCAGCCATGAACGGCACCGCCGTGGACAGCGCGGAGGCGGTGGCTGCCGGCGACCCACCGTCGGAGGAGGCCGGGCGCGGTCGGGCGCCCGCGGGTCTCGCGCAGTTGTTGACCATCGCGATGTCCATGGTGGGAACGCAGATCGTGACGTCCGTCCTCGGGGCGGTGTTCTGGTCCCTGGCCGCGCGCACCTACGCCGTCGACGCCGTCGGGGTGGGTTCGGCGGCCATCGCGGCGATGACGGTCCTCGGTTCGGTCGGGATGCTCGGCCTCGGTACGCTGCTGATGGCCAAGCTCCCGACGCTCGAGCGGGAATCGGACCGTCTCCGGCTGATGCGGGCATCCATCACCGTTGTCGGGGTCGCCTCCGGTGTGCTCGCGCTGGCGTGGACCGGGCTCGCTCCGTTCCTGTCCGACACGTTGCGCCCGGTCAGCTCGAATGTGTTCGTCGCCACGCTGTTCTGCGTCGGGGTCGTCCTGTTCACGGTGACGACCACTCTGGACTACGCGCTGCTGTCGGCGGCTCGAGGGGCCGTGCAGTTCGCCCGCAACGTCGTCACGTCCGTCGTCAAACTCGGGCTGATTCCGATATTCGTGCTCATCGGTTGGACGTCCGGGCTGGACCTTTACCTCGCCTGGGTGGCCGGTCTGGGCCTGTCCCTGCCGGTCTGCTACCGCTACTTCCGCCGGCCGGCGCAGGACGACCTTCCAGCGGATGACGCCGCGACCACACCGACCCAGCGGTTCGCCGGATTCCGGCAGCTTCGGGAAATGCGTGGGGAGGCCGGTGGGCACCACATGCTCAACCTGGCGTTACAGGTCCCGACCCTGCTCCTGCCCATTCTCGCCGCACTTGCCGCAACGGCCGCGGACACAGCTTATTTCACGACCGCGCGCCTCGCCGCGTCCTTCTTCTTTATCATTCCGTTCGCGCTGGCTATCGCCGTGTTCGCGCAGTCGGGACAGAACGAGGAACAGGCGCTGGCGAAGATCCGGGCAACTCTGCCGCTCGGACTCGCGGCGGCCGTCGTCACCTTCCTGATCGCAGCACCCTTCGCCGGTCTTGTCATGACCATCTTCGGTGGCGCCTATACCAGCGGTGTTGCCGTCAGTGCATTCCAGATCATGATGATCGCCGGCGTGCCCCTGGTGATAAAGGACCACTATGTCTCGCTCCGGCGGGTGCAGGGGCGGCTGGGAGCTGCTTTACGAGTGGTCGGGGCCGGTACGGCCATGGAAATCGTATTTGCCCTCGTCGGCGGTCGGCTCGCCGGGGTGAACGGCCTGTGCTGGGGTTGGCTCTTGGCGGTGGCGCTGGAAGCGGTAATCACCTTACCGTCACTATCGGTGATCTGGCGAAAGCCCGAGTCCACGATCGCGACGGAAGTGAACGTCAAGGCGAACACCATCGAAGCGCTCCCGGCGGCGTACCGGAGATTGGCAGCCAGCTTTTACCCGCTCGAGCTGCTCCGTCCGATCGACGAACGGGATCTCGCCCACTACGCCAACGAAGCCGCCAACGAAGCCCCCAAGACATTCCGCCGTACTCATGAGCGGGCCACCAGCGCCCGACACCGACCTGGCCGGTCGGGGCACCTGCCGGACGAGAGCACCCCGCACCTGCGGCCAGGTTCCAACCGCCCGCTTTCCAGCCACCCACAACGAAACCGATCCGAATAATCGGAAAAGTCGACGTGGTCGGAAACCCACGGAGGACCGTGACCCGTAAAAGGCTCCGGCCGGGCCGCACGAGCGCCCGAGAACGGGGTGTTCGAGCCGAACAGTCCCGTTCTCGGGCGCTTCTTAGCGGGCCCTGGGGACCTGGGCCTCCCGGACCTCTTGGTTGACAGGCACGGGGTCCGCGGATCCGAAGCCGCGTCCCGTTCTGCTCGGCCCGGTCCGGCACATCGGCGGCGGGCCGCCGATTACCGAACGGGCGGCGAGCCGCCGATTATGCGGAGGCGAGTGTGGACGTCGACGGTACGGGCGCAGGAGCAGGCGTGTTGGCGGCGGTGGGGTGCGTGTCGGGGAGCTGCGTGTCGGACGCCGGCGGCGGAGCGGGTTCTTCCGGAGCAAGGTCGCGAACCCGACGGGCGGGTGATCCGGCATACAGCCCGTAGGGCTTGCAGTCCTTGTTGACCAGCGCACCGGTGGCGATCACGCAGTGATGACCGATGGTCACGCCGGGCATCACGGTCACCCGGCCGCCGAGCCAGCAGTCGTCCTCGATGACAACCGGTTTGGGTATCACCGTGCTGCTGACCTCACCGTTCAGCATGTCATGCGTGGAGGTCAGAATCGTCACCTGGGGCGATATCTTGACCCGCTCGCCGATCCGCACCTCCGCCGAGTTCTCGATGAAACACATGGAACCCACAGCCGCCCCGCGGCCGAAGCTCGCGCGATGACCGACGATCGAACCCGGCATAATGTTCATCGTTCTCGTCCGCACGCCACCGAGACGATAAAGCAGAAAGCGAAGTGGACGCGGGACGAGGAAAGACCCACCGACGCCATTGACGATTGTTCCCTGTACGAGCATCCAGAACTCGAGCTTGAGCTGCTCCCAGAGCTTTCCACGATGCACAGCTGATCTCCTTCGCTCACACGCGCCGCAGCGCGGGTTCACGGCACGGCCCCACCCCACCACCTGGACAACCACTCCGACAATAACAATATGATCGCGCACGAACAACCCAAGATCGTCAATAATGAAGGGTGATCGACGGTCGCCGCGGGCCCAGTCGACCGGCAGACGGGATAGTGTGGATGACACCGGCGGCGGATCGCGCGTCGCCACGTCCGTTTGTCGTCGGGACGAGTTGTCGGCGTCGGGATACCCAGCCGTCCGGCGAACGTCTGTATACGTCATCAACCGGACACACCACGGTACTGCCACGTCGTCCTCGCGACAGGAGACAAACAATCACACCGGAGGTGAGTGGACGATGCCAGGCAGGACACGGTCCCTACGGATAGCCGGACGCGACCGGATGTGGATCGGCGCCCATTCCGTCTTCATTGTGGGGCCGCTGGACCTACCCGGCATCGACGCGGTCCGCGCCGCCCTTCACGAGCTCGCCTGGATCGCTCCCGACCATCGCCTGTTCCGCCGGCCCGACCATGACTACCACCAGTGGCGTCCGATCCCGGGCAACGAACTCGACAGCCATTGTGAACGGATGGTCACGGCGCTCGAAGACACCGTCGACGCCGGTGGGCCGGAGCGGTTGTTGGAGCGGCAGTATGCCGCTCACGTCGACGACCTCCCTTTTCGGTTCGCGATCGGCCGCGACACCGTGGCACTGTCGCTGGCGCATCCTCTCGGGGATGCGCGCCTCGTCCTCGACACCGGCGCCGAGCTGCTATTGGCCGCCGCGGAAGGCCGGCCGCCGCTGCGCCTGCACAGGCCGTCCACGCAAGTTCCCCTGGCGCGCGCCCTGGGTGAGTACTACGGCCGGAAGCCCGGTCGGATACTCGCGACGCTGCGAACCCCGCGCGCGGTTGCGCCCGGCCCGGCCGCCGGAGTGCGCAGCCGGCCGTGGCAGCCGGATTTCGCCGTGGTTTCCGGGGTGCTCTCCAGGAGCACGCTCGCCGAAATGCGGAAATGGAAGGTCCGCAACGCCTCGGGGGTGACCCGGACCATGGTGGTGTTTGCCGCGGCCCGGGCGGCGGTGGAGGCGGCGGGCATACAGCCGGCAGCCGGCGGCTTCTACACCGTCGTCGACAACCGGAAGTTCCTCCCGACCGGCCGTCAGCTGGACGGAAACTTCACGATCGGTATCTATGTCGAACCGACGGACTCTCGTGATCCGGTGGCCGTTTCAGCCGCGCTGGAGGCCGCGACCGCGAATGGGCGTCCACTGGCCACGATGAGCCTGCTGACAGGGCTCGCCCAGGTCGGCCGCATCGCAGCGCTGACCGATCAGGCACCCTTTCCAGCGCGTCCGTCACTGGTCCTGAACCATCTTGGACGGCTTCGCGGCTTCGAGAAACTGCCGTGGCGGGGCGGTGCTTCGGACATCTATTACCTGTCGGCGACGACCCAACGGCAGCCTGACTTCGTCACCTTCCAGTTCGCTGAACTGTCCGGATGCGTGCACGTCACGGCGACCTTCCACGCCAGTACCTTCGACCGGGAGCTCATACGCACGGCCGTGGACCTGCTCTGCGCGGATCCGGTCGCGCTTCTCCGGCACCCGGTGAGCGTTCAGTAACCCGACAGGCGTTCGGTAAGCCGTTTCGGTGTGGCCCGCAGGCGTACCCGCGGGGCACACCCGCGGGTACGCCGGACGGACACCCTAGCTGCTGACCGCGCGCTCCCGAGCACGGATTTCCCGGCGAAGCTCGGGCGGCAGAGCGAACAGCAGATGCTCTTCCGCCGAGGTCACCTGCTGGACGTCGTCAAAACCGCGTTCGGCAAGCCACGCGACGACCTCCGTCACCAGCTCCTCGGGAACGGACGCCCCGCTGGTCACGCCGATCGTCTCGACCCCTTCGAGCCAGGCGGGGTCGACCTGGCTGGCGTTGTCCACCAGATAGGCGGCAGGCACACCGTGATCAAGAGCGACCTCCACCAGGCGCACCGAGTTCGACGAGTTCGGTGACCCGACGACCAGGATCAGCTCCACCTGGCCGGCGATCTCCTTGACCGCAACCTGCCGGTTCTGGGTGGCGTAGCAGATGTCGGCGCTCGGCGGCCCCTGCAACAGCGGGAACCGCTCACGCAGGGCGTGCACGGTGGTCTCAGTCTCGTCGACCGACAGCGTGGTCTGTGAGAGATAGGCGACTTTGGACTCGTCACGAACCTTGACAGCCGCCGCGTCTTCCACACCGTCAACGAGGTGGATGCGGTCGGGCGCCTGGCCCGTGGTACCGACAACCTCCTCGTGACCTTCATGCCCGATAAGGAGGATGTCGAAGTCCTCCTTGGCGAATCGGCGTGCTTCACCGTGGACCTTGGTCACAAGCGGGCACGTGGCGTCGATCGTTCGCAGCTCCCGGGACCTCGCCTCCTCGTGGACGGACGGTGCGACGCCGTGGGCGGAAAACACCACGGTCGCCCCGGCAGGAACCTCGTAGGTCTCGTCCACAAAGATCGCGCCCTTTGCCTCCAGCGTCTTGACAACGTGGGCATTGTGCACGATCTGCTTACGGACGTAGACGGGAGCGCCGTACAGCTCCAGTGTCTTCTCGACCGTCTGTACCGCTCGGTCGACACCAGCGCAGTACCCGCGCGGATTGGCCAACAGGATCCGCCCCATGCCCGGAAGTCTACGCGGCCGGACAGCGGCCGGAAGGCCAACCGATAACCGTCACATGCCGGCAACCTCGACAGACATCTCTCGTACTTTGTGCATCGATCCGCGGTTGCGGTGGTTACGGTTACCCGGTGGCTCTCACCTCCTCGCCGGAGCAGCCGCTGCCCGTCCGGACGGTTGCCCGGGCGATCGGCGACTGGATCAACCGGCTCGGCCGGGTCTGGGTGGAGGGTCAGATCACCGAGATCGTGCGCCGGCCGGGTCTGGCCACCGTGTTCCTCACCCTGCGTGATCCGGTGGCTGACGTGTCGCTGCGGCTGACCTGCTCACGGACGGTATGCGAGACGGTCGGAACCGGTCTCGTCGACGGCGCCCGGGTGGTGGTCTGGGGCAAGCTGTCGTTCCACCCCGCGCGGGGGACGCTCGCGCTCGCCGTCACGGAGATCCGCCCAATCGGCACAGGGGTCCTGCTCGCCCGGCTCGAACAGCTACGCGGCATGCTCGCGGCCGAGGGGTTGTTCGCGGCATCCCGCAAGCGTCGGCCGCCCTTTCTGCCACGGGCCGTTGGACTGATCACCGGACGTGCGAGCGCGGCCGAGCGGGACGTGGTCACGAACGCCCGCCGCCGCTGGCCCGCGGTACAGATCGTGCTGCGGGAGGTGGCGGTGCAGGGGCCGTTGGCCGTCGGGCAGATCATCGACGCACTGCGCGAACTCGACCGCATCCCTGAGGTGGACGTCATCGTGATCGCCCGCGGCGGCGGGTCGTTGGAGGACCTGCTGCCGTTCTCCGACGAGGCGCTGGTACGGGCCGTGGCCGCGGCCACCACCGCGGTGGTGTCCGCAATCGGCCACGAGCAGGACGCGCCTCTGCTCGACTTCGTCGCGGACGTCCGGGCGTCCACTCCAACGGACGCGGCAAAGCGGGTGGTACCGGACGTGACCGAGCAGCTTGCGCTGGTGACGACATTGCGCGGCCGGTCCCGGCGGGTCGTCGACCAGCGCCTGGATCGGGAGGAACGGTGGCTGGCCGACCTGCGTGGCCGTCCGGTGCTGGCCGATCCCGGGCGCGAACTCGACCGTCAGGGCGAGTACGTCCAGGCGCTGCGCTCCCGTGGGCGACGCTGTGTGCTCCACACGCTCGAGCGGGCCGAACAGGATCTGACCCATGCGTCGGCTCAGTTGCACGCGCTGTCACCAGCCGCCACCCTGGACCGTGGCTATGCGCTGGTGCGCAGGATCTCCGACGGTTCCATCGTGCGCGATCCAGCCCAGGTCGACCCCGGTGACGCGCTGACCGTGCGGGTTGCCGCAGGATCCTTTCCCGCGACAGCCGGCACGCGGACGCAGGCCGGCACGTCGACCGGCACGTCGATCTGAGCCGGGAACGAGCCGGGCCCTCCAGCGAGCCGGGGACCTCGGCCTCCCGGACGCGAAAAAACGTGATCGGGCCGCCTTTACCCGCCGAACCGGCGGGAATCCCGGCAAGCGACGCGACCGGCTCCTCGTATCCGACGGACACCGAGAAAAACCCTGCAAACCACTCGATGCAACACGATACATCCAGACAGCTTCGGACAGTAGTCGTTGCATTATTCTTAAGATCACGGCGTGATCCTTCACACCCACAGTGCTATGATTCCCTGCGGAAGATTCTGAACGTCCGTTAGCGAGCCGAAGACAGCGCGATCATGTTTTTCTCGCGCTGCCGGAGGCTTGCGTCCCCGCATCCCCGGGCCACTGGGAGGAAAACGTTGGCGCGACCAATGTCGGCGCGCTCGTGTTCGGCCGGCCGAAAAGCTTCTCCCCGGCATCGTCGGACCTCTTCAGCGTCACGGTCCCGGCGTGATCGCTGTCATGTCGGTGAATTAGCGGGGCAGCACGGCGGAAGAAGTCTCCGGTCGCGGCGGTCCAGGGTAACCAACCGGAAGAACGGAACCGATGCCCGGGGCCGAACATGACCGGCCGATTTCCATCCCTACCTGTGTTGATGTTCCACAGTATCGGCGACGGCGCAAGCGCGGCATTTCGTCGATGGCAGGTACCGCCAGCACTGTTCGCGGACCAGCTGGCCTGCCTCGGGGCAGCCGGCTACCGGCTGCTGAGCCTGTCCGAAGCACTTTCCCGGCCAGCTGAGAAGAACGTTGCAATCACTTTCGACGACGCCTTCGCGGACTTTTCCACCCACGCCGTTCCGGCGCTGCGGAAGGCGAACGCCGGGGCAACCCTCTACGTCCCGACCGCGTACGTGGGCGGTCGGGCGACGTGGCTGTCGGCATACCCGGAGGGCGCATCCCCCCTGCTTACCTGGTCCGACCTGCGAGACCTGCACTCCGCCGGCTACGAGATCGGGTCGCACAGCCACCGGCATGCCGAACTCGACCTTCTGAACAGCCACGAGCTACGCCATGACGTCGAGACCAGCCGTCGCCTGCTCGAGGACGAACTCCGATATCGTACCCGGAGTTTCTGCTATCCGTTCGGATATCACACACGGACCGTCCGCGAGATCGTGGCCGACGCGGGTTTCGCCTCCGCCTGCGAGGTGGGATACCGCATTCACCGCCGCGATGCGTCGCCGTTCTCGGTCAGCCGGTTGATCGTCACCGGTTCGACGAGCCCGGAACAGACCCTCGCCCTGGTCCGCAGCGGCCAGCCCGGAATTACTCCATACCTGCGACGCGGTGGTCGGGCCCCGTGGCGCGCTTTCCGGGCCGCCCGGCGCGGCCTGGGCATCCCGCGGCCTCCAGCCATACGGGAAAATCCATGATCGTGCCACCTTCGACCCGCCAGCCGGCCAGACACACCAATCGGCCGAACGTAGCGCGAGCATGGTCCTGTTCGCGCCGCCTCAAGGCCCCACAACGTCCGTGGAGAAGACCGTGACCAGCGTCAGTGTCGTGGTGTGCAGCCATCTCGTGGCACGATGGCCGCAACTGATGAGAGCCCTCGACTCGATTCGGGAACAGAAACTGGTCCCGGAACGGGTCGTCTTAGTCGTGGACGGTGACGACGAACTACTCGCCCGTCTGTACGAACGGGCCGGTGACGAACTCGTCCTTACCACCGGGGGCCGCACCGGGCTCTCCAACGCGCGTAATGTCGGTATTGCGGCGGTCGACAGCGAATTCGTAGCCTTCCTGGACGACGACGCGGTCGCCGATCCGTCATGGCTGTCATCCCTGGTACAGGTCGCAGCCGCCGACACCGACATCCTGGGGGTCGGCGGCTGGGTGACACCCGACTGGGCTGGTGAGAAACCCGGATGGTTCCCGGCCGAACTGCTCTGGACGGTCGGCTGCAGCCACCACGGACTACCCACCCAGCAGACGACCGTGCGTAATGTCTTCGGTGGCTGCGCCCTGTTCCGGCGAAGCGTGTTCGCCATCACCGGCGGTTTCGACACACGCCTGGGCCGGCAGATCAAAGGAGCATCAGGCTGCGAGGAAACAGAGCTGTGCATCCGAGCCTCCTCCGTCATTCCCAGCGGGCGCTTCGTACACGAACCGGCTGCGGTTATCCACCACCATGTGCACACCCAGCGGCAACATCCCTCGTACGTCGTGCGCCGGTGCTGGGCGGAAGGCGCTTCGAAGGCCACACTCCGGCGTTTGTGCGCGGGCTACCGGGCACAGGAACGAGGCCCTCTCGGACCTGAGCGTGACTTCATTCTCAAGGTATTGCCGAGAGGGGTGCTCGGCGGTATCGAGGCTTTTCTGCGGGGACGTCCGGCGGGCCTTGCAGAAGCCGGAATGATCGTTGTGGGAACCGCGACGACCATTCTGGGTTTTCTGGTCGCCGTGACACGCACAATCTTCTCACCGATACCCGCGACAGGCGGCAGTCCGGTTATCCCGTCCACCGATTCCTCCCCGCTGGAAAACTCGGCCTCCGACACCCGCACAACAGATTCCCCGGATTCCCCCACCAACGACACCCCGTCCCCGGGAACCACCCCGTCCAACATCCACAAACTCTCGGCTTAGAGCTTCCGAGGATGCTTGTGGCCTCGAAGACAAGGGCGTAGGTCAAGAAGCAGTTCGGACACGGTCGGCGACCGCGGCGAGTTCGGCACGGATGGCCTCCTTGACCGGAGCGGGAGCGAACGAGTGTTCCACCGCCGCCGCGGCCAGGTCGATCACCTGGCCGCGGCGCAGGCCCAGGCTGCGCAGCGCATGCAGATATTCGCCACGCAGCGTAGTGCCGAACATGGGCGGATCATCGCTGTTGAGGCTGACCGGCAGACCCAGTTCGATCATCTTGGGCAACGGATGGTCCGAGTAGTCCGCGACGACTCCGGTACGCAGGTTCGACGTCGGGCACACCTCCAGCGGGATGTGATGCGCCCGCAGATGGCCGACAAGGGCCGGATCGTCGAGGGCTCGGATCCCGTGGCCGATGCGTTCGGCGTGCAGGTGTTCCAGGGAATCCCAGATGGTGCGCGCTCCGGTGGTCTCGCCGGCATGAGGGACGCGGTGCAGGCCGGCGTCACGTGCAGCCGTGAACGCCTCGGCGAACTGGGGGCGGGGTACGCCGGCCTCCGGTCCGCCGAGACCAAGCGCGATCACGGACTCACGGTGGTTCAGCGCGAACTCGACGGTGCCCTCGGAGGCGAGGCGTAGATCCATGTTCGGCAGGCCGGGAATATCGGTTACCCACCGCACCTGGATGCCGGTTGCTTCCTCGGCTTCCCGACGGCCCCGCTCGACGCCTTCGAAAAGCTCACCGGCGTCGATGCCGCGTCCGAGATGCAGGAACGGCGTGAAGGTGATCTCGGCGTACCGGACCCCCTGACCGGCAAGCCCCAGGGCGGTCTCCCGGGCGAGGACGGCGAAGTCCTCGGCGTCCCGCAGCACGCGGACGGCGGCCAGATAGACCTCGATGAAGTGGTCGAAGTCACGGAACTCGTAGAACTTCGTCAGGCCGTCGATGTCGGTGGGCAGATCGTCCACTCCATGGCGGCGCGCCAGGGCAAGCAGGGTCTGCGGACGCATGGATCCCTCAAGATGGACGTGCAACTCCACTTTGGGCAGCGCGTCGACGAACTCCTCGTCGCTTGTCCGTCCCTCCACGGCCTGCTCATCCGCATTCACGGCCTGCCGGCCGGCATCGCTGACGCTCATCAGGCATCACCCGGGCGGACGTCACCAGTTCGCATGTCGGGAGACGATCGCGGAGGCCGCCCGTCCCGTCAAGCAAGGTCGAGCGGCGCGACGGGACGACGCACGTCAGAACAAGGTTGTCAGAACAACTCGACCGGATAGATCCAGCCGGACAGCCCCTGACAACGCCCGCCGCGTACGTTCGCTGCAGGACCGCCGCAAGGCGCGCCTGCCGCCCGGTCGCGCTGGTTCGCGCGGTCGAAAACATGAGGCGGTCGAAACATGAGGAGGGTCGGTGTCGGGGTCGAACGACACACCAGGGCACCAGACGCCGCCGGTGCACCAGACGCCACCGACGTACGAACGGGCCCGGTCGGAGCTGGAGGAGGTTGTCCACCGTCTGGAGACCGGCGGCGTCACCCTGGAGGAGTCACTGTCGTTGTGGGAACGCGGTGAAGCGCTCGCGAAGGTGTGCCAGGCGTTCCTGGCCGGAGCCCGGGCCCGGCTCGACAGCACTCCTGTCGACAGTGCCGGTGCCGACGCGGCGGAGGATCCGGCCCGCTGACGTGAGACCGTCCCGGCACCCGACCGCCGAGGTGCCCGAGCTGACGCCGTACCATCCGAGCAGACCAGGCTGATTACTATATGCTACGCGCGGTATACGGTACGACGTGGCGCGGTCTACGGTACGACGTGCGGGCGCAGCGATGCCGCGAGAATCCCCAGGTCGGAGGCGGACGCTGCGCCCTTGCCACCGCCGTCGGAGACGATCAGCACGACGTCACCGGCCTGGCGGGTCAGCGCCAGGTGGCCGGCGTCGTCGCGTCTTTCCTGCCATGGCTGTCCCGCCACCTCGACGGTCCCCGTCACGGGCCGGTCCCCCAGGACGCGTTTGACCGCGTCCACGGCGTTGCCCTCGTTGAGCTGTGTGTACGTCCTGTTGTTCGGGCGGTCGACGACGTACCCGATCGTCAGCTCGACCGTCTTCGTGCGGGTGGTACCCGACGGTCCCGAGGTCCGGACCGAGGTGGCCTTCCAGTGGGCGGGCAGATCCATCGGCGCCAGGACGTCAAAAGGCGCCGAGCGCGTAAATGCGGTCAGCGGGACGGCCGTGTCCACCGGGTGCACCGGGTCACCGTCACTCCTGGGCATGAACAGCGCGACCAGCAGCACCCCGGCCATCACCACCCCGAGGGACAGCGCCATGTCTCGGATCGTTTCCTGACCGCGTCGTCGTGCCACCGCTCCATCCTGCCGTCTCGGGGATGCAGCCCAGCAGGGCAGTCGACCCTCCTGCCCGTGTGGATCACCGCCAGGCAATCTCGTACCCGTCGGATCGCCTCGCGACAGAAGATCGTGCTGTTGGCATCCCCGGTGCATGTCCGGACGGCTATGGCAAGGTGACGCGGCAGGTAAAGATCATCTCACCGGCCGTACAACCGGAGAGCGCTGTCAAGGCCGGCCCAGGTGGCCGGCCCGGCAATCCCGTCGGTGGCAAGGCCCCACCACCGCTGAAACGACGTCAGAGTGGCGTAGGTCCGGTCGCCGGACTGCCCGTCGGGGCCGAGGCGCAGCGGGTCGGCGTGGTCCTCGTGCCGCAGGACGATGTTCAGGGCATTCTGCAGCGTGGCCACTGGATTTCCACGGTCGGGGAAACTGCCGGCGTGCCCCGGGCCGTGGTCATCCTTGTTGAGGACGGGATAGCCGGCGAACCGGCCCACGGTCGGATTCCCGGGCGAACAAATGGCCGCCATGTCGAAGTCGTCGCCGGTCGGGTGGGCTCGACGCGCCGGGCCGGAACGTAAGCCAACTAACAGCGGGTCATCCGGCCTGGTCGAACACTGAAGGCCAACCGGCGGTAAACAATGGATGGGCGTCCGGCACGCCCCCTCCGCGTGCCGGACGCCCATGCATACAGTTGGACGTATGTCCGCTGGTCAAGGTTGCACCAAGCAGGATGATCAGGATGTCACGCACCCGACACCAGCGGGCCGAAGGCTGCGCGATCATGTTCTTTCCGCATACGGGGTTCGCGCCGGATCCCACCGCGGCCGGCGAGCCACCGACAGCCCACATCATCAGTGGGCGGATTCACCTATGTGCAACTAGTCTCAGTTCCGTGGCAGCCGAAAGCGTGAACCTTCCTGATCCTCTCGCCGTCCAGGGGCAGGCACCTGACCGCAACCTCGCCCTCGAACTCGTCAGAGTGACCGAGGCGGCCGCACTCGCAGCCGCCAGGTGGGTCGGGCGCGGCGACAAGAACGGCGCAGACCAGGCCGCCGTCGACGCCATGCGACGACTGGTCGGCACGGTGTCGATGCGTGGCGTCGTCGTCATCGGCGAGGGCGAGAAGGACGAGGCCCCCATGCTCTTCAACGGCGAGGAGGTCGGCTCGGGCGAAGGTCCCGAGTGCGACGTCGCCGTCGACCCGGTGGACGGCACCACGCTCACCGCCAAGGGCATGAACAACGCGATCGCCGTGATGGCGGTGTCCGAACGCGGGTCCATGTACGACGCGAGCGCGTCCTTCTACATGGAGAAGCTCGTCACCGGCCCCGAAGCCGCCGACGTGGTGGACATCGCGGCGCCCGTCGAGGACAACATCCGCGCCGTCGCCAAGGCCAAGGGTGTGCATCCGCGGGACGTGACCGTTGTCGTCCTGGAGCGCCCGCGCCACGTCCAGCTGATCGAGCAGATCCGGGCGGCCGGCGCCCGGGTAAAGCTTATCTCCGACGGGGATGTCGCCGGCGCGGTCATGGCGGCTTCCGCCGACACCGGTATCGACCTGCTACTCGGCATCGGCGGCACACCCGAGGGAATCATCAGCGCGTGCGCGGTGACCTGTATCGGAGGTGCGATCCAGGGGCGCCTCTGGCCGCGGGATCCCGACGAGCGCAACAAGCTCATCAACGCCGGCCACGACCTCGAGCGCATACTGACCACCCGCGAGCTCGTGGACAGCGACAACGTCTTCTTCGTCGCCACCGGTATCACCGACGGTGAGCTGCTAGCCGGGGTCCGGTATCGGCCTGGTGGCGCCAACACGTCGTCGCTGGTGATGCGCTCACGCAGTGGGACGATCCGGCGGGTGGACAGCCAGCATCAGCTGACCAAGCTGCAGGCGTATTCGACGGTACCGTTCTGATCATGCCGACGACACCGGCAACGGTCTGGACCGCAACCGCTGCCCTGCGCCGTGTCACCGCAGCCGTCGCCCGCCTGGACAGGCCCGGTCCGCATGGTCGAGCGTCCGAGGTTGCCACGCTGCGTGCCGCGGCCGGCCGCTTCGTGGCCCATCCCCGTCCACCGGTGCTGATGGCAGCGGTCGCGAGCCTCGCGACCGTGCGGCTTGCCCGCGGGCGCTTCGGCCGGGCGGACGCGGCGGTCGCCGTGTCCATACTCGCCGCGCAGCCGTTCGTCGAGTGGTCGGTGCACCTCGGGGTCCTGCACGCCCGGCCGACCAGCCGGGCCGGACAAGCCTGCTACCGGATCGCCGGCTGGGGGCATGAACAGCACCACCGCGACCCGACGAACATGGACACGATGTTCGTCCGGCCGCAGGAGGTACTCGGCACCGGTACGGTCGCGCTGGCCACCGCCCTGCTCGGGTCCCCCCCGGCCGCCACCGCGGCGCTGTGCGCGGGTCTCGGGCTGCTCACCTACGACTGGACGCACTTCCTCATCCACAGCGGCTACCGTCCGCGCAGCAGGATGTACCGCGGGGTCTGGCGTAACCACCGTCTCCACCACTTCCGCAACGAACGCTACTGGCTGGGCGTGACGTCCAACATCGGCGACCTGCTGCTGGGTACCAACCCGCCGCGGGACGCGGTCCCGATCTCACCGACCGCGGCCTACGCCCATACCCGGTGATTCCCGGTGACGCCCCCGTTGCGGCCCCACCGCCTGCTCCCGTGAGCCGCGGCGGAGCCGGCCGTGTCCGGACCCGGCCGCCGACCCGCTGGCTGGGGACTTACTCACGCCCCTGTGGACTTACTCACCCTCCACACCGGCTGGTTGTCCGGGAAACAGCCGATCCCACCCGCCAGCCGGCCAACCGGCCAACCGGCCGCAACCGTGGGCCAATACATTGGATCTTCCTCGATCCGCTGCCCGCCGCAGTAGCCGGCCAGGCCGTTGCACACACCCGTGGCCAGCCCGCTGCCGATCACCGAATCCCACCTCGACAAAGTTGGCCTACCGGCGGTCGACCATTTCCCTGCCGCCAACCATGACAAAACGATCGCCATATGGCCGGGCTCGCCGCGGAATCGTGCTTCTTAGCGTCGGTACAGCGGATCGACGGTATTCGGTCAGCTCCACGGAAACGTCACGTCCGGCGGCGTCCCAACCGTTGGAAAGCCACGGTGAGCCGCCTTTTAAGGGTGTGTTCGACACCAGTCCGGCAAATGGTGTCAGGGAGGTGATGGACACCCCGTATCCGGCCTGTCCAAGTCGGCGTCGACGTCGACGACGAGGATCGGGTTCCCCCGGCAGACGGGAGAGGTCCCGGCCGGGCGGGCCGACGGCCGGGTGCTCCCAGCGGCGTCCAGTTGCGCTGATGCCGTGGCCAGCGGAGTCGTTCGAACTCCCCCGGACACCCCTGGCCCTCCCGCCCCCGCCCGCATCCCGGCAACAGCCATTCTCCGGGCAAGAGGCGCCGGGTCGGCGGGGGACGGGGACAACATCGTGGACGGCATGAGTTCCACCAGCGGTTTACCCGGGGCAGATGTGTCCGACGCACGCAGGAAAGCAGCCGGGGAGCCGTCCTGTACAGCCGAATCGGCAGGTCCACAGGAACTGACGGCGCACACTGTGGCCAGCGCCACGGAACACACCAGCAGATAACACGGACCGGAACGCACGACTGCCGCCATCTCAGATGTCCGTGCGGTCGACCGCAGTCGTTACCGCGCAACTATTCATTCCCCGCACCGGTGACACTAGCACCGACGCCACCGAACGCGGCAAATGCCGAGCCGTGCCCGAGGGACAGATTCCGGACAATGCAACCCGTATGAATCGGTCGACGATTTCTTCACGCCGGGAGGATGCGACACCGCCTTCTGCGCCGAATGCCGACGTCACCCACGATTGCGACGTCTGTGGTCGGGTTGCCAGAACCCGGAAGCCCCTCGGCGGGGGTACGTACCGGCCTACCGCCGGACGCCCACGGCACGTTGCGCCTAACCTCCTGGACGGTAGATAGGTAGCTAGGTGTCGAGTAGGTAACGACCGGTGGGAGCGGGAGCACATGAGCGAGCAGGACTACCGCATCGAGCACGACTCCATGGGCGAGGTGCGCGTACCGGCCACGGCCAGGTGGCGGGCACAGACCCAGCGTGCGGTCGAGAACTTCCCGGTGTCGGGCCAGCGGATCTCCGGGGCCCACATCGCCGCCCTCGCCCGGATCAAGGCAGCGGCGGCGACCGTCAACGCCAAGCTCGGGGTCCTCGACGCGGAGATCGCGGCCGCGATCTCCGCAGCCGCCGAGGAGGTCGCCGACGGCGCCTGGGACGACCACTTCCCGATCGACGTGTTCCAGACCGGCAGCGGGACGTCGTCCAACATGAACACCAACGAGGTGCTGGCCACCCTCGCCACCGAGCGGCTCGGCCGGCCGGTGCACCCGAACGACCATGTCAACGCCTCACAGTCGTCCAACGACGTGTTCCCGTCCTCGATCCACGTCGCGGCGACGCAGGCGATCGTCCACGACCTGATCCCCGCGCTCGAACACCTGGCCGCCTCCCTGGGACGTAAAAGCGTCGAATTCCGCGAGGTCGTGAAGTCCGGACGCACCCATCTGATGGACGCCACCCCAGTAACCCTCGGTCAGGAATTCGGCGGGTATGCGGCAGCGGTCCGCTACGGAGTGGAGCGGCTCCAGGCGGCCCTGCCACGGATCGGTGAGCTTCCGCTGGGCGGTACCGCCGTCGGCACCGGTATCAACACCCCGCCCGGCTTCGCCGCCTCCGTCATCGAGCAGCTGGTGACGGCCACCGGCCTGCCACTGTCGGAGGCCCGCGACCACTTCGAGGCCCAAGCGTCCCGGGACGGCCTGGTCGAGGCGTCCGGAGTGCTGCGGGTCATCGCGCTGTCGCTGTACAAGATTGCCAATGACCTGCGCTGGGCGTCATCGGGCCCGCGCGCCGGGCTCGGCGAGATCCGCCTGCCCGACCTGCAGCCGGGATCGTCGATCATGCCGGGCAAGGTCAACCCGGTGATCCCCGAGGCCGTGTGCCAGGTCGTCGCGCAGGTGGTCGGCAACGACGCGGCCGTGGCCTTCGGGGGCTCCGCGGGCAACTTCGAACTGAACGTGATGCTGCCGGTGATCGCACGGAACCTGCTCGAGTCGATCCACATCCTGTCCACCATCAGCCGGCTGTTCGCCGACCGGTGCGTGGACGGCATCGTCGCGGACGTCGAACGCTGCCGGCGGTTCGCGGAATCCTCGCCGTCCATCGTGACACCGCTGAACCGCTACATCGGCTACGAGGAGGCGGCCAAGGTCGCCAAGCAGTCCCTGGCCGAGGAGAAAACGATCCGCGAGGTCGTCCTCGAGCGCGGCTACGTGGCTGCCGGCGCACTCACCGAGGAGCAGCTGGACGCCGCGCTGGACGTCCTGTCGATGACCCACCCGTAGGGCACACGCTGGAGGGCTGAAAGCGGCGCGGTCACACTCTTCTCCGCGGCACTCCCCGCCGTTGCGCTGACAGCGGCGGGGAGCCGTGGAAGACCCCCCAGCAAGCCCCCACGACCCCCGCACCTGTGTTCAACGAGACACCACGGCGGAGGTTACGGGGCACCTGAAGATTTTTCCGTGACCCCGTGAGGCCGCGGCCCCCACGGCCCCGCAGCTCCGGCACCCCCGAGGGGCCATCGGCCCGGCCACGCAGCTCGCTTGCGCCCGGTACCGGACGCATCGGCACGACCGACCACCTGGGGCGGGTGCGCTGGGGAAGGTACGGAGGTCCCTGGAGAAGGGGAAGTAACAACCTGACGTTCCAGACGTCCCGAGCGTCCCGGCCGGCTATTCTCGCACTGATCAATAGCGGGGATTTTCAGCTGAGGAGGTGACAAACGATGTACGACTACGACCTCCTCGTCATCGGGTCGGGTCCGGGTGGGCAGAAAGCGGCTATCGCCGCCGCCAAGCTGGGCCGCCGCGTTGCGATCGTCGATCGTCATGAGATGGTCGGCGGGGTCTGCATCAACACCGGCACGATCCCGTCCAAGACACTGCGCGAAGCTGTGCTCCACCTCACCGGTATGACCCAGCGGGAGATGTACGGGCAAAGCTACCGAGTGAAGAACGACATAACGGTCATAGACCTGTCCTTGCGCACCCAGCACGTCATCGGGCGTGAGATCCACGTCATTCGCAGCCAGCTCAGCCGCAATCGGGTCACACTGCTCATCGGAACGGCAAGCTTTGTCGACCCGCACACCATCAGCATCATCGGCAGCGACCAGATCGACGAGCGCCAGGTCAGTGCAGAGAACATCATCATCGCCACCGGCACCCGGCCGGCCCGGCCGGACACGGTCGACTTCGACGGCCGTACCGTGGTCGACAGCGACCAGATCCTGAAGCTGGACAAGATTCCCGACTCAATGGTCGTCGTGGGCGCCGGTGTGATCGGTATCGAGTACGCGTCCATGTTCGCCGCGCTCGGCACCAAGGTCACCGTTGTGGAGCGCCGTGACCGGATGCTCGACTTCTGTGACGTGGAGATCGTCGAGGCTCTCAAATATCATTTGCGAGACCTTACTGTAACATTCAGGTTTCGCGAGTCGGTCGTATCCGTCGAACGTCATAACGGCGGTACGTTGACATTGCTGGAAAGCGGCAAGAAGCTTCCCGCCGACACCGTGATGTACTCGGCCGGCCGCCAGGGCCTCACCACGGAGCTCAATCTCCCCAATGCGGGCCTGAGCGCCGACAACCGGGGGCGTATCAAGGTCGGTTCTGGCTTCCAGACCGAGGTCGACCACATCTACGCCGTCGGCGACGTCATCGGCTTCCCGGCCCTGGCCGCGACGTCCATGGAGCAGGGCCGGCTCGCCGCCTACGCGGCCTGCGGCGAGGCCGTCCACGTGATGCGCCACGACCTGATGCCCATCGGCATCTATACCATTCCCGAGATCTCCTATGTCGGCAGCACCGAGGACGAGCTCACCGAGCGGGCCGTGCCGTTCGAGGTCGGCGTGGCCCGCTACCGGGAACTCGCCCGCGGCCAGATCGTCGGAGACTCCTACGGCATGCTGAAACTGCTCGTGAGCTCGGTCGACCGCAAGCTGCTCGGTGTCCATGTCTTCGGTACCGGAGCCACGGAACTCGTCCACATCGGCCAGACCGTGATGGGCTGTGACGGGACGATCGACTATCTGGTGGATGCCGTGTTCAACTACCCGACACTCGCCGAGTCCTACAAGGTGGCCGCGCTGGACGCGATGAACAAGATGCGCGCCATCGTCCGCTTCAGCCGCTGACAGCGGCGTTCAGCGGCTGACATCGGCGCAGCCACGCGGCACGGTCCGCCAAGCCCGCGCGGTGCGCTCTGTCGATTTCGCGCAGCGCGCTCTGTTGATTCCATGTGGTTTGGTCCACCGATCCCGCGTGGTGCGGTCCGGTCAGGGCAGCCGGAAGACGTCGATCACGATCGTTCCGGGATCGGGACGGCGACGCGCCGCCGGACTGTCATAGACGACCATGATCGATGATGGGTCTCCCGGGGCCAAGGCGATGCCCTCGGCGTGGTCGTCACCCTGGCCGAACGGCAGGTCCAACACCCGGACAAGCGCCTCGTCACCGACGACGACGCTCGTCGCCGCCCTGGCCGCGCCACGCCACCGGTAGACCCGGACCGGGCCGTCCAGATCCATCGTCGGGCCCGCGAGCACGAGCAGATCGTCCCCCTGGGCGAGCAGATCCCGCACACCCAGGCCGTCCAGGTCCAGGAAATGCTTCCGGTAGGGGACGCCGCCGTCGAGCGGCTGCAACCTGAGATCCCGGCCGTCCCCCTCGATCGGACGCAGCTCGACAACCACCGCCCAACCACGCAGTACCGGCCCGCGCAGACCCAGGTAGACCCGCCCACCGACGACGGCCAGCCCCTCGACGTCGAACCCGTTATCCTTGCTCGGAATCGCCAGGAACGGGCTGAGGTGCTCGTCGTCCTTCAACACCGCGGTGAGCCGGGTCTGCTTGCGCAACCCCAGCGCGGCGGCGGCCAGAGACCCACCGGTGCCGTCCGAGGCAGCGGCGCTGGCCACGAGGGCGGGCAACCCGTCCTGGGTGACGACCGGGATACGGCCCAGCAGGTGCCGGTTCGCGTTCTTACGGATCTTCGCCAGCGCACGCAGTGCATCCTCGGTCGCATGGTGCGGTTTGACCCGCTTGCGCGTCAGGCTGTGCGAACCAACAAACCACAGATAGTCACCATTCCGGTCGAATCCCTCGATATCGATCTCAGGGACTGCGCCGGCGGCGTCCGGCCCCTCCGGCAACGGCAGGAAGTCACCGACCGGGAAGGAGACATGGTTGTCGTAGACGTCTCCGGCGGCGTTGAGGGTCACCCGCTCGATCGTCACCGTCTCGTCACCGCCGAGCCACAGATGCCGGCCCTCACTCTTGATCGTCGAGAGTGACTCGACGATGTCGACCACGGCGTGCGGGCCGGCGTCGGTGAAATGAGCCGGAATGGCTCCCACGGCATCCACGATGTTCCCTTCCACGATGTTCCCTTCAGTTGAGTCTCCGGCGACGCGATAATCCCGATTTACCACAGCGTGTTCGGTGTACCACAGCCGGATAAGATCATCACCATAGCCGGAAAGCAGGAGAAGAGGACGTGCCAGATATGTAGCGGAATGACTTCAGTGGGTGTGCGCCGCCAGTGCGGGTGATGTCGCGGCAGCCTCCCAGGCGATCCGGGACAGTCCCTCGACCGTGGTGATGCCGGCCTGCATCGACGGGTTGTCGCGGCTGTAGACCGCCATCACGTAGTCCCGCCCGCCTCCGTGGACATGCCCGATGCTGGCAATCACCCATCCGTCGTCATAGGGCAGCCAGCCGTTCTTCACCTCCACGGTGACGCCCGGTGGCACACCGCCGGGCACGCCCCACCGCTGGGAGGCCACCACACCGGCCAGCAGCTGCGTCGCGGTGGCGCGAGCCTGATCGCTGAGTATCCCGTTGGGATAGGCCACCGTACGCAGCACCGCAAGCTGGTCGACGGCGCTGGTGAGGGTGAGCCCCCACCGTCCACCGCTGTCTGCCTTCGTCCTGGTCATACCGAGGCGTTGGAAAAGGGCGTCCATCGACACCGCACCGCCGAGTGACCGCCACAACCGGCTCGCGGCCGCATTGTCGCTTACGCCGATCATTGCCTGGGCACTGCGCATCTCGCCCGCGCTCAGCCGTCCGGACAACCCGGCACGTTCCAGAATTCCCAACAGTATCGACAGTTTTACTGTGCTGGCCGTCTCGAAACCCGACACCGCCGGATCGTCGACCGCGACGGTCCGGCCGGTAACCGCGTCGTACACTGCCACGCCGACATGCCCGGGGCATCCTTCGAGATACCCCTGGAATTGCTCGACCAGGTCGGGTTCGGGCGGAGATGACAACTCCGGCGGTACGTCGGTAACAGGCTGCGCCGGTGACACGACGGTGTCGTCGTGCGACGACGGGATGCCCGACAGATCCGTGGACACATTTGTTGCGGGCCTGCTCGCACCGACGAAGCGTGCAGCTCCGATGACCGGGGCCACCACAAGCGCGTTGATCAGCGCAGCGGTGACCAGTATTGCGCCGGCCCGCCTCGAGGCCGAAACCCGCAGCGGCATACCAGCAGATTTCGCCGGGCCTGAACAGCCCCTTGTCGTCCACGAGGTCGCGCTTTTCGTAGCGGTGGTGTATGGCGTTGCACAGTGCCGCATAGCCACGGTTGTGCGGTGCCGCATAGCCACAGCCGATGTATACCTGCGCCGGGCCGTCGCCGCATTAACTCATTCCTTTTTTTCCTTAACAGCACGGACCGACACATGATGCCGAGAAGGTCCTTACAGAAGGATTAAAAGCGCCTCAGAAGACCGAAAACAATGTCGTATCGAGCCTCGGTGTCGTTCCGGAAGAAGGATCGGGCCGGTCGGTACCCACCGGTAGCCACCGGGATCCGGCCGTATCCCAACCGGGGTCCCGCTGGGATCCCGGTCTGATCCGGCTGGATCCGGCCGGCGGCCTGCCGCGGGCTCCCCGCAGGCCACGGGACCGTCGAGACCAGAAGTCAGCGGGCGAGGTGAGCCCACTCCGGCTGGGCGCCGCGGGCACAGCGGGCACGGAGCTTGTCACCCAACGTCCCCGACAGATCCCGCACCGCAATCCAGCGATAGTCAGTTATCTCCTCGGAGCACAGCTGCACCGTCCCGTCCGGGACGTATAGGACAAAACGAACGTCGTAATGCACGTGCGAGGGTTCCCCCCGAACAGGATTAGTGGGTACGACCTGCGCATCGATGTCAACCGGACGGGCGGTGTCCGGAATCACAGAGTTCGCTGCTATTCCGGTCCCCTCGGTGAGCTGGCGCAGGGCCGCGCCCAACAGGGACTGGTCCCCAGCCGCGACATGCCCGCCGGGAAGCAACCAGCCCGCCAAGCTCCGGTGACGAACATGCAACACCCGCCAGTCCGCCGTGACCGCAACCGCGCCGCAGGTGACATGCACCGGCATCGTGGCGGGGTCCGTCACCGGTCTCGGCCCCTCCATCGAAGCCAGCACCAGCGGACCCACGGTCTCGATCTCATCGGGATTGTCTTCGAGGTAGTGGAGAACCACTCCGGCGACCGCATTGTTGCTCACTGCCACGGCACATAACGGTACCGCCAAAGGACGATTTCGGATACATGTGGGCCTGTCGGGCGCTGCCGCTTCGACCGTACCCACGGAGTACCTCGCAGTGTTCGAACGGTGAGCGCAGCAACCGGATCCCATCCGTAGCACGCACTTTCCGACGGCACGTTGGGCGGTCGTGGCCCTGTTGAACAGGTGGGCAGCCGTCCCTGGAGTCGCCAAGCCGACAAGATCACGCACACATGACCGGGTCACCCCACCGGCTTACCCGCGGCCGCACTGACAGGCTGACGACAGCCACGTCGACGTGTCGGCATGTGATGTTTATGGTGTTGCGACCGGCATCGACCCGCATCAATCAGCCTCGACCGCTGGCGGCCACATCGGTTCAGGTGGGACAGACTCCGGCGAGCAGGGTCGGTGGAACAAGATGCGCGTTGGCACCCGGGTTCATGAAGGGGGAGATCAGGTTGGGTGTTTCCAGAGGCTCCGGCGATTACACCGGATCCATGCGGTATCGGATGGGGGCAATAGCCGCAAGTTGCGGCCTGGCGGTACTGCTGCTCGGCGCCTGCAGCGCATCGGTGGGCACGGACGGGGCAACCGGGTCGGTGAGTCCTTCGGGGCTGCCGACGTCGCTGCCCACGGGCCTGCCGACAGCCCTCCCGTCCATTTCGGTGTCGCTGCCGGGTGGCGGGGATGTGGCCACGGGCAGCGATGCCCTGAAGGCGGCAAACATCCCAGCGGACTTCCCGATCCCACCAGGGGTCAAGGTGGAAACCGGTACGTCCAGGAACAACGAGTCCACGGTCACCCTGACCGGTGTTTCCGACAGCGCGGTGGCGGCCTTTTACCGCACGGCACTGCCAGCCGCCGGCTATACGATCACCAGCGACAACCAGATATCCGGCCTCGTGGCCTCGCTCGGTTTCGAAGGTCATGGTCTGACCGGGACCATCGGTGCGGCCGGGATCGGAACAACCAACGGCGCGATACTTACCTTCAGGAGGAAGTAAGCCGGATCCCGCTCCGAGCCCGGCAGCTTTCCAGGCCCACGGCTACGCGGTGATGACGACCAACACGGCCAGCGCCACGCTGCCGCCCCCGTCACAGCCGTCGGACAGCCGCCGGGCACCCAACCCCGCCGACTTCGGGCAGGGTCGACCCGAATATCATTTCGCGCTCATCAGGGCGTCCAGCATCCCGTGCAGATGTGCCACCGCCCATTCGATGTCGAAGTACTTGTACTGGCCGGCTCGCGACTCGGCCGCAAGCACGCCACAACGGTGCACTTTGTGGAAGTCGCCGTACGGGAACTTGTACCGTTCCTTGTTGTCCTCGTCCTCCTCCTCGGAGATTCCCAGGTACCATTTCTGATATTCACTGAAACCGTGTTCGGCTATGAACTCGTTCTCCTGCCGCGACGAGGGCCGATGCTCGCTCCAGTCGTCTCGTTCGTCGAGCACCACGGCACCGTTGTCGATCAGCCTTCTCGCGTGCTCGTAGGACCGGCGGCTCAACCTCACGGCCATAATCTCCTCCAGATCATTCTCGAGGGCGGACCGGTACACGGGGCCGGCTACGCCGACGGCCCGTCCAAACGGCCGTACCCGATCTGTCGGCATCGACACCGACGTGCCGCCCAGCCACTGGCGAGGCGCCCCGGCCGGCGAGGCTGCTCGGCCGGCGAGGCGGCTCGGCCGGCACGCCCTGGGGCTGATTCGTCGCCGCCAATGATCCAGACGGCGGACGGCGGACGAGGGGCGCCGGACGACAGACGGCTCAGGCCGTGGTCGGCGGCGTGGTTCCTGAGCCCGCAGCCGCGGCCCCGGCAAGTCGGCGAGCCAACCGGGTGATGAAGAACTTCAGGACGGCCGCCAGTATCGCTCCCGTCCCCGGCACGAGCGGAACAAAGTTGCCCTGCCACACGATCTCGGTACCGCCATCCACCGGTGTCAGATCCACCGTTTCCAGGTAGTCCCGCACCGGCAGACCCGAACGGATCCGGTAGGCATGCCTACGAGCCGGGACGTGCTCAACGATCTCTTCGCGGGCGATCAAGGGTGGCCGACCGGCCCGGCGTACCGCTCCCACTCCGCCCGGCGGGGGCGTACCCTCCCGCTCCCACCAAGATCGCGATATGAACGGACTCGCCCACCGTGACCAACCAGCGCCGTCCGCCAAGAGATCGAACACCGCTGACGGCGTAGCCGCGGAAACCTGGGTCACCACATACGCACGACGCCGGCCGCTCACGACGCCTGCCGCTCAGGCCGCTCGGTTCGCGCCACCAGATCGGTCCCGGAAGCGACGGCCGGCCGCTCCCATACCCGATGGATGCTCACACCTTTACCCTTCGTCAAGAAGATAGACGTCGGCAAGGCACCGCGCAGGTTCCACCGCGACGCTGCCCTACCCCGCCTCACGGCCTGCTTTGATCACGGTCTGTCCTACGCTTCTCCCGTGTCCCACCGATCTTCCACATCCCGCGGATCTCCTACCTCTCACAGGCGACCGGACGTGAGGGCGCAGCTCCCGAGATCGACGATCGCCGTCGCAGCTGCGCGCACGTCACTACCTGCCCTCGTCCAGTCGCCGCCTGCCCTCGTCCGGTGGCCGGAGCCAACAGGCGGACTGCCACGTCTCACGATGGACCGCCTGCGCCAAGGGTCGACGGCGGGTCCAGCCATGCCTTTCCAGATCGGGAATTTTCTCATGATGCGTAACCGGACCGAGACACAACCACGCGACCGGCCGGATACCGTCGGGAATGTCCAGCATGCCTCGGACGGCCTGTTCGCGGAAGAACGACACCCAGCCGCAACCGAGGCCCTCGGCTGTGGCCGCCAGCCACAAATTCTGAATCGCCAGACACACCGAGTACAGCCCCGCGTCGGCAATGGCATGCCGGCCCAGAACAGCAGGTGCGCCACGCTCCCCGTCGTAGGTCACCACGACGGAAAGCGTGGACTCCATAACACCGTCGATCTTGATCCGGGAAAAGCGGGCAGCCTGCTCGCCTGTCAGTGTCGCGGCGAAGACCGCCCGCTCCCGCCTGACATGCTCGTAAAAAGCGCTCCGGATCCGTTCGCTTTCGATCACGATGAAGTCCCACGGCTGGCTCAGCCCGACGCTGGGGGCCGCGTGGGCCGCGGCAAGCACCCGGTCCAGGACTTCGTCCGGGATCGGCGCCCCGGTGAACTGGGCGCGGACGTCGCGTCGCCCATGGATCACGTTGTACAGGTCTACAGGCATGGCAGGCTCCCGCTTGCTGTCCACCACCCGACCGTCGACGGGTGGCACAGATGCGAGGCCGGTCTTCGGACTCTCGGATCAACGCCTGCCCGCCCGGCCTTCCCAGACCACGTGGTCCAGTGGCTGCGCCTACGCGCGTGGACGGCGGCTCCCCGATCACCGCGGCGGGCCCGTGCCGGACTTTCACCGGCTTCCCGATTCTCCCCGGTTTCCCAGTGGCCAAAGGGTGCGCAATCATGGTTTTTCGCACGCCCGGATGACCCAAGGGACCTGGGGCACCTCGCAAACGATGCCACCGCGATCATCTCACGGAACGGACTCGGCGGGGCCTGTTCGCCCCGATCCACCAGAACCACTGGCTGGACAACGACGTGTCCTGGATCAGTCGGGGCGAGTGGAAGGCGCGTACCGGCGGGCGGGGTCGCCGATCTCAGGCAGAACAGGTCCGTACCACCCAGGCCGCAGTAGCCGTTGGGGACCTTGTACAGGTACTGCTGGTGGCGCCGATCACCGAGACAGCTGCGATCAGGACCGGTAGACCTCCCTGCGGTGCCCCACCCGAACCACCGTCACGACGATGCGCCCCTCGTCCACCAGGTAGACCACCCGGTAGTCCCCGACCCTCAGGCGCAACATCCCCGATGGCTCGCCAACCAGCGCACGCGCACCAGCCGGACGTGGGTCGTCCGCCAGCCGAGTCACCGCAAGCAACACCCGACGAGCCGCAGTCCTGTCCAACTTGCGCAGTTCACGCAGCGCCCGCGTCGTCCACTCGACCTCGTACTTCACCGTCAGGTCAGGCCGAACTCCGCCATCACGTCCCGATGCGGCACTCGGGGCTCGCTGGAGGCGAGCGCCTCCCTCGCGGCGACGAGATCAGACTCGTCCTCGGCCTCTTCCAGATCCCGCAGGTCCTCGATCGAAATGACCGCAGCGACCGCGCGACCGTGACGGGTGAGCACAATCCTCTCGTGGGTGTGCTCCGCCTTGGACACAATCTCACCGAGGTGGTCCCGCGCCTGACTGATCGACATCTCACTCACACCCCGAATTGTACAAAACGGGGAGCGGACGCGCTCGACGAAGAACCTGGACGAGCGCCGACCGACCAAAAACTCCCAGCGGCCAGCGCCCTGGCGTCAGCCGGCGTCGGCCGAGGCCACGCCCACCGGGCAGGACACCCCCGTGCCGCCGAGGCCGCAGTAACCGTTCGGGTTCTTACTGTCCGAAAGGTACTGCTGGTGGTAGTCCTCCGCGAAGTAGAACGGCCCGGCCGGGGCGATCTCCGTGGTGATCGGGCCAAAACCGGCCGTGTCGAGGACGGCCTGGAAGGCGTCCCGACTACGCAGCGCCGCTGCAAGCTGTTCGTCCGAGAAAGTGTAGATCGCCGAACGGTACTGGGTGCCGACGTCGTTGCCCTGGCGCATGCCCTGGGTCGGGTTGTGCGCCTCCCAGAAGACCTTCAGCAGGTTCTCGAAGCTCACCACGGCGGGGTCGAACACCACCTGCACAGCCTCGGTGTGCCCGGTCAGACCCGAACAGGTCTCCTCATACGTCGGATTCGGCGTGATTCCGCCCGCATACCCGACCGCGGTCGAGTACACCCCCGGGGTCTGCCAGAACTTCCGCTCTGCGCCCCAGAAGCAGCCAAGCCCGAACACGGCGATCTCCAGCCCCGCCGGGAAAGGCCCCTGCAACGGCGTACCGAGGACGGCGTGCCGCTCCGGCACGGCGAAAGCCGATATCCGACGACCGGGCAACACCTGCTCGGCGGTGGGTAGGGCCGACTTGTGACGAGCGAAGATCATGACTGAAAACCTCCGGGATTCGGAACGGTCGAAGGCGGCGCGAAAGAACATGATCGCGCCGCCTTCGACCCACTGGCGGCAGAGCCTGAAACGTCAACCGCATCCGTCCCCGGTACGTTCCCCGACTCCCGTGATTGTCCACCCGGGATCCAGCGCGGATGTCCGCGCGGATGTCCGCCCGCACGGCTGGCCACGCCGGCAGCCATGTTGACCATGCCTGCAAGCCATGGTGGCTGTGGCGGCAAACAATCGTGGCCGACCAGGCGGACGTCCCCGCGAGGACTACAGAACGAGATCCTCCAGCATGGTGGTGACCAGCGCGGCGATGGGCGACCGCTCGGAACGGGTAAGCGTGATGTGCGCGAACAGCGGATGACCCTTCAGGGTCTCGATCACAGAGGCGACCCCGTCATGCCGACCCACTCGCAGATTGTCACGCTGCGCAACATCGTGCGTCAGTACGACCCGTGACCCCTGCCCCAGCCGCGACAGCACGGTCAGCAACACGCCGCGTTCCAGTGATTGCGCCTCGTCCACTATGACGAACGCATCATGCAGCGACCGGCCACGGATGTGCGTCAGCGGCAGCACTTCGAGCATGCCACGGTCGGCGATCTCCTCGATGACCTCCGGGGAGACCAGCGCGCCAAGCGTGTCGAAGACGGCCTGCGCCCAGGGCGCCATCTTCTCGTTCTCGCTGCCCGGGAGGTAGCCGAGGTCCTGGCCGCCAACCGCATACAGAGGCCGGAACACCACAACCCGCCGGTGCAGCCGGCGTTCCATCACCGCTTCGAGGCCGGCGCACAACGCCAGCGCAGACTTGCCGGTACCGGCCCGTCCACCGAGGGAGATGATCCCGATGTCGGGGTCGAGCAGCAGGTCGAGCGCGACGCGCTGTTCCGCGGATCGCCCGTGCAGGCCGAACGCCTCCCGGTCACCTCGAACCAGGCGCACCTTCTTGTCCGCGGTCACCCGGCCCAGCGCGGAGGCACTGCCACCGGACGCGGTAAGCACCAGTCCCGTGTGGCACGGCATTCCGGCCGCCTCCGGGATCTCGACGGTCTCGCGGGCGTAGAGCCGGTCCAGATCGTCCTGGGTGGCGGTGAGCTCCGCCATGCCGCTCCAGCCCGAGTCCACCGGCGTCTGCGCCCGGTACTCCTCGGCGGAGAGCCCGACCGCGGATGCCTTCACCCGCAGCGGCAGGTCCTTCGTGACCAGGACGACATCGTTGCCCTCCCGGGCAAGGTTGAGCGCGACAGCAAGAATGCGCGAGTCGTTGTCATCCACCCGGAACCCCGGTGGGAGTACCGACGAGTCGGTGTGGTTGAGCTCGACCCGCAGCGTTCCACCGTCGTCCAACGGCAATGGCTGGTCCAGTCGACCATGGCGGATTCGTAGATCGTCGAGGAGGCGAAGGGCTTCGCGGGCAAACCAGCCCAGTTCGGGGTGGTTCCGCTTTCCTTCCAGCTCCCCTACAACTACCAAAGGAAGCACTACATTGTGCTCCGCAAACCGCAGCAGCGCACCAGGATCAGACAGGAGCACGCTTGTGTCGACGACATGCGTTCGTGGCACACGCCCACCCGCTTATTCGGAGGAAGTCCGGGACCGGGCCCCTCTGGGGAGGCCGGGTACCGACCTCCTGGCGTTGTCGCGAATGCGGCACCGAGGGGCCTCCCGAGTGGCCCGGCCCAGTGCCGGACCACGACTTGAGCCATCTGGATCCGCTCGGTGGATCGCCGTTCCGCGACGCCCACCCGGCGTACCCAGGGCCACACGTTAGCTCCCCCGCCACGAAAGCGCGACCATCTTTGCACAACACGTTCAGCAACAGTCACCGACCGTATAGTGACGGCCAGCGGGAAACCGCTTGCACTTCAGCCACAATCGATGATCGCCTTCTCTGGACCGTGCGACAGAAGACAACTATGTGTCCCTGCGTTCGTATCCCCACGTTTCCCTGCGTTCACGTGGCCGGCATCTCGGTCGGAGAACGGACGGCCACGACGACAGGCCACGACGACATTTGCGCCGGACAGGACAAGTCGCCAGACATGACAGTGACAACAGACACGACAGCGGCAAGCAGACAGTCGGTACGACAGGCGTCAGAACATCGACAAGCCGTGACGACAGCGGTCGGGTCGACGTCCGTGGCACATACCGGACGCCGACCCGACCGTCTCCAGCTCCAGCCATAACCGTTGGATGACCTTGGTTACGGCAGTGGACCCTGGACAGAGGGCCCAAGGCGGCGCGATCATGCTTTTTTCGCGCTCAGGATCGCTATGGGGTGATTGTCACCACGTACGTGGCCGCAGCCACCCCTGCCCCTGGGAAGCGGGACCCATCGGCCCCGGCATCCCCCGAAATCAGTCCTTCAGGCGGCCGACCAGTGCCTCCTGCTCGGCCCACAACTCGGCCGGAAGCGCATTGCCGAAGGTCCGGTAGTGCTCGGGGATCAGCTCTGCCTCCTGCTTCCACAGCTCGGTGTCGAGGGTGAGCAGCTCCGCAAGATCTTCAGCGGGGACGTCGAGCCCATCGGTGGGCAGGGCCTCGGGCGTGGGCAGGGTGCCCAGCGCGGTCTCCACACCCTCGGCATCGCCTTCGAGCCGACCGACGATCCAGGCCAGGACCCGGCTGTTCTCACCGAAACCCGGCCACAGGAAGCGACCCTGCGCGTTCTTGCGGAACCAGTTGACGTAGTAGATCCGCGGGAGCTTCTCCGGGTCGGCCTGACGGCCGATCGACAGCCAGTGCGCGAAGTAGTCGGCCATGTTGTAGCCACAGAAGGGCAACATCGCGAACGGGTCACGCCGCAGTTTGCCGATCGCGCCGGCCTGTGCCGCGGTCGTCTCCGAGGCGACGATCGACCCGAAGAACACCCCGCGCTGCCAGGTCGGCGCCTCGGTCACCAGCGGAACCGCGCTCGCCCGGCGCCCGCCGAACAGGATCGCCGAAATCGGGACACCCTTCGGGTCCTGCCACTCCGGCGCAATCGTCGGGCACTGGCTCGCCGGCACGGTGAAGCGGGCGTTGGGGTGCGCAGCCGGTTCGGTGGACTCCGGCGTCCAGTCCCGGCCCTTCCAGTCCACCAGGTGAGCCGGCTTGTCCTTGGTCAGCCCCTCCCACCACACGTCACTGTCGTCGGTGCGGGCGACATTGGTGAAGACCGTGTTGCCCCACAGGGTCGCGACCGCGTTCGGATTGGTCTCCGCGCCCGTGCCGGGTGCCACCCCGAAGAAACCGGCCTCGGGATTCACCGCGTAGAGCCGGCCGTCCTCCCCGAACCGCATCCAGGCGATGTCGTCACCGACGGTCTCGGCCTTCCAGCCCGGCAACGTGGGAATAAGCATTGCCAGGTTGGTCTTGCCGCAGGCCGACGGGAATGCCGCCGCGATGAAGTGGACCTTGCCCGCAGGCGAGGTGAGCTTGAGGATGAGCATGTGCTCGGCCAGCCAGCCCTCGTCCCGCGCCATTACCGAGGCGATCCGCAGTGCATAGCACTTCTTGCCGAGCAGGGCATTACCCCCATAACCCGAGCCATAGGACCAGATCTCCCGGGTCTCCGGGAAGTGCGTGATGTACTTGGTCGAGTTGCATGGCCACGGCACGTCCGCCTGACCAGGCTCAAGCGGTGCACCCAGCGAATGCACACACGGGACGAAGAAGCCGTCGTCACCCAGCTGTTCGAGAGCGGAGGCACCCATACGCGTCATCGTCCGCATCGACACGGCGACATACGCCGAATCGGTGATCTGAACCCCGAGCGCCGAAATCCGCGAACCTAGCGGACCCATGCAAAACGGGACGACATACATCGTCCGCCCCCGCATGCTGCCTTCGAACAGGCCCCGCAGCTTCACCTTCATCTCGTCCGGATCGGTCCAGTTGTTGGTCGGCCCGGCGTCCGCGGGATCCCGGGAGCAGATAAAGGTACGGTCCTCGACCCGGGCGACGTCGGTGGGATCGGAAGCAGCGTAGAAGCTGCCCGGGCGCTTCTCGGCGTCCAGCGGGACGAACGTGCCTTTGTCGACCAGCAATTGGGCCAGTTCGGCATGCTCCGCGTCAGAGCCGTCACACCACCAGATGCGCTCCGGCTGGGTGAGTTCGGCGATCTCGCGCACCCAGGCAATCAGCCCGGCATGCCTGGTCGGGACGGCGTCCAGCCCCGGAATCTGCGCCGCGGTCGTCACAGCTCCCACCTCCGCTTGAGTCGAGCCCACCACGGCCTCGCCATAGCACCTATGCCCAGTCATGGGAAGGTCCACTCGTGCCCGGGGCCGCGGAACGCATGCGCGGTCACCCCGCAACACTGTGCCCGCAACTCACCGTCCACCACATAGTGGATCAGCCACAGCCATAGCCGATTCGAGGCCGTGTACAGGATCTTTTGACTCTACCGTGGGAGCTTCCGACAGTCGCGCGGTCGAGCCATGGCAATCGGTCAAATCCGCGTGCTTCGAAGTCGGCAAGGAGCCGATCAACAACTCCCACTGGCAACCATGACGGCAGCAAGATACGGTGACCGCGTGACCACGACCGCACCTGGCCGCGACTTCCGTCACCATCCGAACGACCTGGTGCGACCAAGGATGCGCGGATGGTTGCACACAGGCGCCTTCCCAGTCAGCCTGGCACTCGGCGTCATCGCCATTGCGCTGACCACGACGTTCCGTGCACGCGTGGCAGTGGGCATTTATGCGCTAAGCATCGCCATGCTGTTCGGTACGAGCGCGTTGTATCACCGAAAAATGTGGTCAACATCACGTGCGCGATCTCTGATGAAACGACTCGATCATTCTATGATCTTCGTTTTCATCGCTGGAACTTACACGCCGTTGACCTTGCTCGCCCTACCACCGCGGACCGCCAGGACGATACTCACGGTGGTCTGGGGCGGCGCCGCGATCGGTATTGGGCTGCGGATGCTCTGGCTGCACTCGCCGCGCTTCCTGATGGTGCCGCTCTACATCGCCCTGGGCTGGGTGGCGGTCTTCGTCATACCCGAGTTGCTGCACACCGCGGGTGTCGCGACGATGGTTCTGATCCTCGCCGGTGGCGTTCTATACAGCCTCGGGGCATTTGTCTACGCATCCCGACGTCCCAATCCGGCCCCGCAGACGTTCGGCTACCACGAGGTTTTCCACGCATTTACCCTCGTCGCCGCGACGTGTCACTACATCGCCGTCATTCTGGCGATCTACGCGACCTAGCCCGGCGATCTACGTATTCCAGGGGGTCGCCACGTCTGCGTGGCCCGGCACCGGCCAAGTATGCGAATTCACAATTCGGGCCCTTCCGCACGGACCTGTTCGACCTTCTCCATCGCCTCCCGCAGGCGGGCCAACCATGGCTGCGCATTGTCACCGACAAGGCGGACGCACCAGGCCAGCGCGTCGCTTCGGCTGCGCGCGACCCCGGAGTCGACCAGCGTGTCGAGCACATGGCGTTCCGGCTGCCGGAGCCTGGTCATCACCGGAACGGACAACGTGGTGAACAGCTCGGTCGTCCCGCCCGCGGTCGCCCCCCATGCCACCTTGCGCCCGTAGCGCCGCTCGGCCTCCTGGGCAATCGCGATGCGGGCCTCCCTGGTCTGCTCACGAAACCGGCGGATGCGACCCGACTCGGCGGCGGCCGTCGCGGCGAGATCGTCGGTCTCCAGCTCCGGCGCGGGGATCGTCCCCACGAGCACGATCTCGTCCCGGTCGACGGTCACCGCCGCGGGGGCGGTGAACCAGCCGTCGGGGAGCCTCCCGGAGAACCATGCCGACGCGTCATCCGCGGGCGGCGCCTGCTCACGCTCGCCCCAACGACCGAAGCCGCGTCCACGCGAACCTGCCATGCCGTGCCTCCTCGTCACCTGCACCCGGTGTGGACTTCCGCGCGTCTCGCACCTTGTTTGATTACACCCTTACACGAGATACGCGGCAACAGATATCAGTCAGGAGACGTCCCCGGGGCATCCACCCAAGGCGCTCAGCCGGTCGACGGCAGGACGAGCCGGACTCCCAACTGGTCACGCACCGCCTCGGCTGTGGTCACCGGCCGTTCGCAGACGAAACCCCGGCACACGTAGACCCCGGCGGAGCTCCGCCCCCGCGCCAGCGGTCCGGACGTGACCACGACCGCGCCCGGCGAGGTGGCCAGCCGGGCCACCCGCTCGAGGTCCGGACGGTTGACGACGGCAACCTCGACAGGTCCGGCCACAAGCGCCTCACCGACCGCCCCGGCCCACCCGGCAAAGGACGCGTTCGCGGCGAGCAGCGGGGTGAGCGTCTCCAGGACGCGCTCGGCAGCCTGCCGATGCTCATACGATGCCGTCAGGGCCGAGTAGGTCAGCAGGGCGCCTGCGACCGCGGCCTGGCCGGACGGCGTCGGTGAGTCCGAGGGGTCCCGTGGCCGGCGCAGCAGCAGCTCGGCGTCGTCGGCGGTGTCGTGGAAACCACCGTCGTCCGCGGTGAAGTACTCGCGAACAACCGCCAGCAGGTCGCCTGCCAGCGCCAGCCACTGTTCGTCCCCGGTGACCTGGTGCAGGACGAGCAAACCCTCGGCGACGTCCCCGTAATCCTCCAGCACCCCGGCGTTCGTCCCGGCACGGCCGTGCCGGCTGGTGCGTCGCAGCCGGCCGTCCACCAGGTGGACATCGCGCAGCAGCGCCGCGGCCCGCGTGGCCGCGGCCACCCACGCCGGCTCGGCCAGCAGCACGCCGGCCTCGGCGAGCGCCGCGATCGCAAGCCCGTTCCAGGCTGCGACGATCTTGTCGTCGCGGGCGGGCTGCGGGCGGGCCGCCCGCGACCGGAAAAGCCGCTCGCGCACCGACGCGAACCTGCCCGGTTCGTCGGAATCCGCCCGCAGCTGCAGCACGGACGTGCCATGCTCGAACGTGCCCGCGGCAGTCACGCCGAACACGCCCGTGGCCCAGGCGCCGTCGTCCGGGCCGAGGACGTCGACGAGCTCGGCCGGCGTCCACACATAGGTGGCGCCCTCCACACTGTGACCGCCGGAGCCATGCCTGTGTGGGTCGGGTTCACCGGGGTCGGGTCCGCCGGACATGACCGTGTCCGCGTCCAGCGCCGAGGCGAACCCGCCTTCGGTGGTGCCCAGGTCGCGCAGCAGGAAGGCTGCGGTCTCCCGGGCGACCCGCTCGGCCAGCGGTGACCCGGTCGCCCGCCACAGGTGCAGGTACACCCGTAGCAGCTGGGCGTTGTCGTAGAGCATCTTCTCGAAGTGCGGGACGGTCCAGGTGGCGTCCACGCTGTAGCGGGCGAACCCGCCCGCGAGCTGATCGTAGATCCCTCCGCGGGCCATCCGCTCGCAGGTGGCGGTGACCATCCGCAGGCTGGCAGCGTCCCCGGTGCGTGCCTGGTGCCGCAGCAGCATCTCCAGCAGAGCGGACGGCGGGAACTTCGGCGCCGACCCGAAACCGGCGTGCTCCGGGTCGAAGGTCCGCGCGACCTTCTCCACCGCGGTGCCGAGCAGTTCGTCGGTGAGCCTGGCCGGCGGGGCACCCGAGCGCAGCGTCATCGCGGCGATCTGGCGTGCGATGTCCGCACCGGAGGCCGCCACCTCGTCACGCCGCGTCCGCCAGGCGTTCGTGACCGCGACAAGAAGCTGCCGGAACGATCCCATCCCCGGCCGCGACACCGGCGGGAAGTACGTACCGGCGAAGAACGGCTCGCCCGCCGGGGTGAGGAATACCGTCATCGGCCAGCCGCCCTGGCCGGTGAGAGCGACGGTGACGTCCATGTAGACGGCGTCGACGTCGGGCCGCTCCTCACGGTCGACCTTGACGTTGACGAAGTGCTCGTTCATGATCGACGCGACGTCGGGGTCCTCGAAGGACTCGTGCGCCATCACATGGCACCAGTGGCAGGAGGCGTAGCCCACCGACAGCAGGACGGGTACGTCCCTGGCGACAGCTTCGGCAAAGGCGTCCGAGCCCCACGGCCACCAGTCGACCGGGTTGTCGGCATGCTGAAGGAGGTACGGCGAGGTCTGGTCGGCTAGACGGTTCGGCATATGCCCAGCATTCCCGTTGCCGGGCCTACTGTCGGGAAGCTCGGCCGGCTTCGAAACCTTGGAACCTGTGTGGTAAAAGCCGACCGGATCGCGACCCGCGCCGTACCCGCCGCGCCGTCCCGCTCACAGTTCTGGTTACGACTGCGGTCGCAGACTCGGCCGGAATCGTGGCAAAGCGCACGAACGGGACGTCACATCCCTTGGCCGCGCCCCCCTCTTCCGACGTCTCCGGATCCGGCTCCTTCCGATCCGGCTTCTTCCGATCCGGCTTCTCCGGCATTATCCTGGTCGTTTTCGCCGTTGTGGTCCCGGTCGTCGCCACGGGCGACGTCTCCCGCCCGCAGCGATCTGATAATCCAGGCCTGGCGGGCCGCGCCCCTGGCCATGACCTACGTCTCGATCCTGGGCTTCACCTCGGCCGTTGTCGCGGTCGCCCACCGGCTCGACCAGGATGCCTACCGGCGTCTTCTGCTGAGCCGGTCCACCAACCTCGCCGGGCTGCGCACGCACCCGCTCTACGTCCTGGTGGCCAGCGTCTTCTGGCTTGAAAGCGGCATGTTCCTACGGTCAGGTGCCGCGGTGGCGGCGGTCCTCGCGCCCCTGGAACGAGCGATTGGATCTCGACCGGCACTCGGCGTGTTCGCATCCGGACACGCCGGGGCGAGCCTGCTCGTCGCCGGCGGGCTGGTGCTGGGCCAGCTCGTCGGGCTCGTCGACGACCACGTCACCGACGCCGTCGACGTCGGCGCCAGCTACGGCCTGATCGCCTGCGCCGCGGTGCTCGCCGCCACAGCGCAGGCCTGCTGGCGGTGGCCGCTGACCGGCGGCGGGCTGGCGGTGCTCGTCCTTGCCGCACTCCACACACCCGACTTCACCGCTGCCGGGCACCTCGTCGCGGCCGGCATCGGCCTGGTCTGCGCCCGATACCTTCCAACCTCAGTATCTTCCGGTCTCGTATCTTCCGGCCTCCCAGCCCCCGTTTCCAGGCTCCGGATAGGCTCAGAACAACGATCGACACCATCCGCGTGAGCCTGCAGCCGGCACCGCTGTCGTGATCCGCGGATTCCCGCAGGGTCCGCGGGACGGGTCGGGTCGGGTCGACCTGAGGATGATGAGACATGACCAGCAGTACCGAGCACAGCAGTACCGAAGGCACCAGTACGAAGGACACCAGTACGAAGGGCGCCGACGCCGAGCACACTGGCACCGGGCGCGACAGCGACACCCGGCCTGCGGGCGCCCAGCCCGCCGCGGGCACAGTCCCGGTCGTGGACCTACCGTTCCGTTATAATGCCCGGCTGGCCGGCGACATCGAGCGCCGTTGGCAGCAGACGTGGTCACAGCGGGGAACGTTCAACTCCCCCAACCCGCGGGGTCCGCTGTCGGACGGTTTCGACGAGGTCACCGGACGTCCGACGTTCTTCATCATGGACATGTTCCCCTACCCGTCCGGTAGCGGTCTGCATGTCGGCCATCCGCTCGGCTACATCGGCACCGACGTGCTCGCCCGCTACCTGCGGATGACTGGTCACCACGTTCTGCACCCGTTCGGTTACGACGCATTCGGCCTGCCGGCCGAGCAGTACGCCATCAACACCGGGCAGCACCCACGGGTCACCACCGAGGCCAACATCGACAACATGCGGCGCCAGCTCGGACGGCTGGGGCTGGGCCACGACGCCCGCCGCGAGATCGCCACCACGGACGTGGAGTACTACCGGTGGACCCAGTGGATCTTCCTGCAGATCTTCAACAGCTGGTACGACGACCAGGCTGACCGCGCCCGCCCGATCGACGAGCTGATCACCGAGTTCTCCGCCGGCACCCGGGCGCCCAGGAGCAGCGCCAACCCGCACAACCGACCATGGTCGGCGCTCAGCCCGACCGAGCGCCGGCAGGTCGTGGACGGGTACCGGCTGGCCTTCATCTCCGAGCAGCTGGTCAACTGGTGTCCCGGCCTCGGCACGGTGCTCGCCAACGAGGAGGTCACCGCCGACGGACGCAGCGACATCGGCAACTATCCGGTCTTCCGCCGCCCGCTGCGCCAGTGGATGATGCGGATCACCGCCTATGCCGAACGCCTGATCGCCGACCTGGACCTGGTCGACTGGCCAGACTCCATCAAGCAGATGCAGCGGAACTGGATCGGGCCGAGCGACGGTGCCACGGTCGAGTTCCCCGCGGTCGGCTCCGACGTCCGCATCGAGGTCTTCACCACCCGTCCCGACACCCTGGCCGGCGCCACCTTCATGGTGCTGGCACCGGAACACCCCCTCGTCGACACGCTGACCGCGCCGACCTGGCCGCCGGGCACGCCGGTCGGCTGGACGTTCGCCGACCCGGTTCCCGGTTTGGAAACCGGACTGCGGGACAGCCCGAAAGCCGGCCGCCCGCAGAACAGTCAGGACAGCCCGGAAGCCGGCCCGGGCGTCCCGGGAACCCTGGGAACTCTGGGAACCGACAGTCGCGGTCCGGCACCGGACGAAGCAGCCTGGACGCCGCGGGCGGCCGTAGCCGCCTATCGGGCATACGCCGCACGCCTGGGCGATCGCCAGCGTGGCACCGACGAGATCCCGCGCACCGGCGTGTTCACCGGCGCGTACGTCACCAACCCGGTCACCGGCAGCGCCATCCCGGTCTTCCTCGCCGACTACGTCCTGATGGGTTACGGGACGGGCGCGATCATGGCTGTTCCCGCGCACGACCAGCGCGACTTCTCCTTCGCCCGCACGCTCGGCCTGTCTGTCCCGGCCGTGCTCGCGCCGAGCGAGGACTGGCGAACCGAGCACAAGGTACCCGCGGGCGCGGCCCCGGACACCTGGCCCGTCGCCTTCGCCGGGGAAGGGGAGTACCTGCCGGCGGCGGGTGTGACGCCGTCCCTGGTCGGACTGTCGAAGCCGGAGGCGATCAAGGCGACGGTCCGCTGGCTGGAGGACGTCGGCGCGGGCCGCGCGGCCCGCTCCTACCGGCTGCGGGACTGGCTGTTCTCCCGGCAGCGGTACTGGGGCGAGCCGTTCCCGATCGTGTTCGACGAGGACGGTCTGCCGATCGCGCTCCCGGACGAGCTGCTGCCCGTCACCCTGCCGGAGATGACCGACTTCCGGCCGGCGGCCATGGCCGACGACGACGTCAGCGATCCGGTCCCCCCGCTGGCGCGGATCACCGACTGGGCCACCGTCACCCTCGACCTGGGCGACGGGCCGAGGACGTACCGGCGCGAGACCAACACCATGCCGCAGTGGGCCGGCTCGTGCTGGTACTACCTGCGTTACCTCGACCCGACGAACAGCGAGCGCTTCGTCGACGCCGAGGTCGAGCGCTACTGGATGCACACCCCGGACGGCCCGCCCGGCGACGGTGGCGTGGGGCTCTACGTCGGCGGTGTCGAACACGCCGTCCTGCACCTGCTGTACGCGCGGTTCTGGCACAAGGTCCTCTACGACCTGGGGCTGGTCTCGACGAAGGAACCGTTCAAGCGGCTGTTCAACCAGGGCTACATCCAGGCGGACGCGTTCACCGACGCCCGCGGCATGTACGTGCCCACGGCCGAGATCGTCCGCACCGCCGACGGCGGGTTCACCCACAACGGTGAGCCGGTGAACCGGCGGTCCGGGAAGATGGGCAAGAGCCTGAAAAACAGCGTCAGCCCGGACGAGATGTACAACGGTTTCGGCGCGGACACCCTGCGGGTCTACGAGATGGCCATGGGCCCGCTGGATGCGGACCGGCCGTGGCACACCGACGACATCGTCGGCTCCCACCGCTTCCTGCAGCGACTGTGGCGCAACATCATCGACGAGGCGACCGGCACGGCGGTCGTCTCCGACGTCCCGCCGGACGCCGAGGCCACCCGGACGCTGCACCGCACGATCCTCGCGGTCCGCGCGGACTACGCGGGCCTGCGTTTCAACACCGCGGTGGCCCGCCTCATCGAGGCGACCAACTTCGTGAGCAAGCACTACGGCGGCTCAGGCGGGCTGCCGCGCGAACTCGCCGAAGCGCTGGTGCTCATGGTCGCCCCGCTGGCCCCGCACATCGCCGAGGAACTGTGGTCGCGGCTGGGTCACGACGGCTCGCTCGCCCTGCATCCCTTCCCGCAGGGGGACGAGTCGCTGGCAGTCGAATCCACGGTGACGCTGCCGGTGCAGGTCAACGGCAAGGTGCGGTTCACCGTCGACGTCCCCGCGGACGCCGACGAGCAGACCGTCCGCGCTGCGGTGACCGACCACGAGGAGTACGCGCGACACACCGCGGACCGGACGGTGAAGCGGCTGATCGTGGTTCCCGGCCGGATCGTCAACATCGCCCTGGGCTGAACCCGGCCTTAGGCTGAATCTGGATGGCGGACGGCTGAGCCCGGGTGGCCGACCGCGTTCGGTGGCCGGCTACGTTCAGTAGCCGTCCGCGGTTCGCTCACCGGAGCAGACCGTCGATCACGGCGGCACGGCGAAGCTACTACGGCGACAGGCGGTGGTAGCGGTCGCGTCGGGCCGCAAGCCTCGTCGCCGGCTCCAGCCCCACGGCGGCCCGCAGGCACCCGGCGGCGGCTTCGGCCAGACCGGCCATCCGCCCGTAGGCGCCCGACGATGTCGCCGTCCCCGGGCCACTGTTCGGACCGCCGTCCGGGCCGGGGACGACCAGATCGACCGCGCCCAGCCGCTGCAGGTCGTGGGCGGTGATCTGCAGGCCGCGGGCCATGCCGGCGGTGTGGCCGACGTCCCGATGCATGATCACCGAAGCGCCCTCGGGCGGCAGTGGAGCGAGCCAGGCGTCCTCGGCGGCGACGACTGTGTCCGCCGGCAGCAGGGCGAGCGCCGCACCGCCCGCACCCTGCCCGAGCAGTACGCTCATCGTGGGTACCGGCGTCGTCAACAATGTTGCCAGACAACGCGCGATCGCCGTGGCGATCCCGCGGCGTTCGGCCGCCTCCGACAGCTCCGCTCCCGGGGTGTCTATGACGGTGAGCACCGGTAACCGTAGGTCCGCGGCCCGTCGCACCGCGTCCCGAGCCGCGTCAAGGTCGTCCACGCCGATGCGCCGATGCCACTGGGCCGCCCTGTCCTGCCCGATGACGACACAGGGTGTCCCCCGCAGCAGGGCGAGCGCGGTGACGATCGGCGTACCGGGAGTGTCCGCAACCTGGCTGCCACCCCGACCCAGCTCGGACGCGCCGAGCAGCGTGACGTCGCTGGCCGCGGCCGCCAGGAACTCGCGCAGGCCGGGGCGGTCGGGCGCGCGGGTGGCCAGCACCGACATCCACGGATCCCGCCCGCTCCTGGACGGCTGAGAGCCGGACAGTTCGATCCCGGACGGCCCGACTCCAGACAGCTTGGTCCCGGACGGTTCCGTTCCGGACGGCTCGGCTCCAGACGGCTCCGGGCGGGCCGGCGGATCCAGGCGGGCCGGCGGATCCGCTTCGCCGTCGCGCCCCGCGGGGGCAACTGCGGTCCCAACCGCAACGACGTTGAGCACTCGCTGGACGCTTTCCCGCAGGTCATCGGGGGTGACGACGGCGTCCACCAGGCCGGCCCGGCGCAGGGTCTCGGGGCTCTGCGCGTCCCGTCCGAGCGTCGTGCCGGTGAGCGCCTCGACGACCCGGGGCCCAAGGAAACCGACCAGCGCCTCGGGCTCGGCGAACGTGACGTGCCCGAGGGAGGCCCAGGAGGCGAGCACTCCCCCGGTCGTCGGATGGCGCAGGTAGACGAGGTAGGGCAGACCGGCCGCCCGGTGCTCGGCGATGGCACTGCTGATCGTCAGCATCTGGAGGAACGCGGGGGTTCCCTCGTGGATCCGGGTACCGCCGCTGGCGGGCAGCGCCAGCAGCGCCCGCCGCTGCGCGGTGGCCCGTTCGATCGCGGCGGTGGCCCGACGCGCCGCGGCCATCCCCACGCTGCCGCCGAGAAAGCCGTATTCGCTGGCCACGACCACGACACGGTGACCGCCAACATGGCCCTCACCGGTGCGGACCGACTCGTCCGCACCGCTGCATTCGGCGGCCCGCGCCAGGTCCCGACCGTAGGCGGCGCTCAGTACCGGCTGCTCGGGGGCGCAATCCCAGCACCTCCACGTACCGGCGTCGAGGAGTCCGTCAAGAAGATCGTCAAGGTGTGGACGCTTCACAATGGACGCTTCACAGTGGACGCGGGTCCTCCTTTGGTAATCACGCCGGAACCCTCCCGCCCTGGCCGTTTTCGAGCGTAACGCGGGACACTATGGCGCGCGATCGTTGAGAAATCAGCAGCTGACGGTCGGTCATACCCTCATCAGCCGCAACAGTTGCGACCCGGACCGACCCAGATACAAAGATCGCATGGATGAGCCGGCGACCGGGTCGGGTATCCGGACCATAGTTATGATCACGATGCTGCCGGAATCGCGATCACCGGGATCGGTCACCATGGGAGAATGGCCTTCCCATCCATGCAGGTAAGCCCCGGATTCGTTCTGCGCGAATCCGACCTGACCTGGAGGTTCTCCCGGTCGAGCGGACCCGGCGGGCAGGGGGTGAACACCTCCGACAGCAGGGTCGAGGTGTCCTTCGACGTCCGCCGCTCGCCGTCCCTACCCGAGCCGCTGCGCGAGCGGGCGCTCGGACGGCTGGAAGGCCGGCTGGTCGACGGCATCCTCACCGTCACGGCCAGCGAACACCGGTCGCAGCTTCGCAACCGGGAGGCCGCCGCGGCCAGGCTGATCACAACTCTGCGCAGGGCAAGCAGTCCCCCGCCGCCCGTACGGCGCCCCACCCGTCCGTCAGCAAGCGCCGTCCAACGGCGCATCGCCGGCAAGAAGCACCGAGCTCAGATCAAGCGTCAACGCCGGGCCGAAGCCGACTGAGCTGAAAGCGTAGGTAGAAACCGCCGCCCCGACGACGAAATCCACCTACAGATACGGAAGCCGTAGGTAGGAACCACTGCCCTGACGACGGTTTTTACCTACGCTCTTGGCGGCGTCCTGCGACAGATACCCGGTTCGGTGCCCCGGCCCGGCCGTCCACATCATGACCGATACGGAACGCGGCTGATCCGGCGCGGGGGCGTTTGAGGGGATACAGCTCCCAGGGGCGCTTACTGGTCGTGCCGGGGCGAGTGTTGGGGCGGGATACCGGTGTCGGAGCCCTGACCGCCGGCCGGCTTGTTCCGATCGGTCGCACGGTCACCGAACCGCCCGTTGGCGACGTTGCCGCGCATCCGGGCCAGGCTGCGCGGCATCATCACGAAAAGACCGACAGCGGCGAGGCCCAGCAGCAGGACGACGAGGAATCCGCCGGCGCCCGCGCTGACCTCGAGCGCGAGGAGCTGCCCAGCGAGAGTCACCCCCGTACCCTACGTCGCTGACCGCCGAGCAGGGCAAACGGCTGGCAAGGCGACGAGAAACGCCGCCGAGCTCCGGCCGGAGCCAGTGGCCTGGCGATCAGGCACCGGCTGGGGTTTAGCGATCAGAGGTCGAACTCGTTGGGATCCAGCCCCACCGCGTAACAGGCGTCGCGGACGACCTGCTGCTCGGACTTGTCGAAGTGACCGTCCGCGCCTCCGATGACGATCCCGATCTGGATCACCGCCCGGGCCTCGGCCGGCTTCTTCTTCGTCCTGCCGATGTCCTGGATGACACCGACCTTGCCGAAGTCGAAGTCGGTCTGCAGCCTGTTGCAGTAGTCGTTGAACTTCTGCTGGAGCTGCTCGGCGGGGAAGTTCTGGAGTACCTCGTTGGAAGCGATGAGCGAGGCGACCTTGCGACGCTCCTCCAGGTCGATGGTCCCGTCGGCGGCGGCCACCAGGGCGCAGATGGCCATGCTGGCATCCCTGAAGGCACCACTCTTCAGATCGTTCTTCTTGGCGTTGAGCTGTTGCTGCATCGATGCGGTACTGGTGCGCAGACGATCCCAGATCGCCATGATGTGATCCCCTCATCAGTCTCAAGGTATACGCGGATTTGGATGCCCACGGTCACGCCCTCCGTCACCAGCAACGACCGATGACGAGCGACCGTGCCCCGACTACGGATGATTTCAGGGTTACCGGCGGATAGATGACAGGTGATCGGTCGACAGCGGTAACCGGTCGACAGCCGGGTATCGCCGAAGTCCCCGAAGCGCTCGGCGGATGTCGTTGAAGGACGACTCAGCGGATGCCGTTGAACAGGTCGTCCTCGGGCAGCATGCCCACCTCGATCAACGACCGGGCAAGCTGGTAGTCCTCGGTGGGCCAGGCCTTCCGCTGGATCTCCAGCGGAACGCGGAACCAGGGTCCGTTCGGGTCGACCTGGGTCGCGTGTGCCAGCAGCGCGCGGTCGCGGGTCTCGAAGAAGTCGCCGCACGGCACTCTGGTGGTGATCCGGCCGGAGTCGTCGGAGCGGTCGACCCACTTCTCCAACATGGCGGCGTATGGTGACTCCCGCCCGCTTGCCTGCATGGCATCGTGCAGGGCGAGCATCCGCTCCTTGTGGAACGTCTGATGGTAGTAGAGCTTGAGAGGCTGCCACGGTGCCACGCCGATGTCCTGGCCCACCTCCCGGTACCGCCCGGGGTCACCCGCGGCCTCGAACGCCTCGATCGTGATCTTGTGGTTCATGATGTGGTCGGGGTGTGGATAACCACCGTTCTCGTCGTAGGTGACCACGACCTGTGGCTGGAACTCGCGCATCAACCTGACCAGCGGTCTGGCCGCGTCGGTGAGGGGCGTGAGCGCGAAACAGCCCTCCAGAAGGGGTGGGAGTGGGTCGCCCTCGGGCAGTCCGGAGTCGAGAAAACCCAGCCAGACCTGTTGGACGCCGAGGATGCGCCGCGCCTCGCCCATCTCGGCCCTGCGCAGCTCGACGAGGCGCTCGTGGACGTCCGGACGGTCCAGGGCGGGGTTGAGGACGGTTCCGGCCTCACCACCGGTACAGGTCACCACGAGGACGTCGGCACCCTCGTGGACGTAACGGGCCATGGTGGCAGCGCCCTTGCTGGACTCGTCGTCGGGGTGGGCATGCACGGCCATGAGTCGCAGGCCACCCCCGTTGATCGCCATGGACATGCGACCATTGTTCCCGATGCCTTCCGTGACCGGCTCCACTACGACGCCACCCGGCTCCCCGACGGGAAAGTCGGGCGTGTTCGCCGTGGCGCGACGCCTCCTGGACATCCCGTGGCTCGGTGGCATCCGGGTCGCCCCCTGGTTCCTGCTGGCGGGGTTCGTCATCGTCGTGGTCGCCGCGGTGGGAGCGGCGTGGATCCAGGGCCATCCGGAGCGCCTGAACTACGGGACCCGCGCCTACCGGATCGCTCCGACGCAGGCCCAGCTGACCTTCGATGTGGAAAAGTCACCCAACGCCGTGGCACAATGCACTGTCCGCGCACGCTCCCGGGATAACGAGGTCGTCGGCCGGCGCACCGACATCGTTGTCGGTCCGGCTACGGACGGCCAGCGGGTCATGACCACAACGGTCGTACTCGCTACGTCCCGGGAAGCGAACGTGGTCGAGGTCGAGGACTGTCAGATCGCCCGCGCCGGCTGACAACCGCTCGGGCCACTGGTGTGCGACCAGGGCGCGGCCGATTCCCGGTTCGCCTCGCACGGCAAGCAGCGGCGCTTGCTCACGCTGTTCCGACTCGAATGCCAACTGTTAAGCTGGGCGTTTGCCCCCGTCCCATCATCTCGTGATCCGCCCTCGACCAACCGTGCATCCCGTAGTTTCCGAGCACCCGACCCACTGTCCCTGTCCAGGGGCCCCCGTATGGGCCCGACGAGGCCGAACCGAGATACGACCGACTTCACCGCGGGTCGGTCGTATGCGTCGTGTGGCCGTCGAAGTACGAGCGTCCGGAGGATGAGCGATCATGGTTCTTCCCGTGTCTCCGGGCCTCTTCAGGAATCTAGGAGCGTGACGCGTGTCGCAGCAGACGTGGCTGACCCAGGAGGCGTACGACCGGCTCCGCGGGGAGCTCGACCACCTCACCGGGACCGGTCGTGTCGAGATCGCCAACAAGATCGAAGCTGCCCGCGAGGAGGGCGACCTCAAGGAGAACGGCGGCTACCACGCGGCCAAGGAAGAGCAGGGCAAGATGGAGTCGCGCATCCGGCAGCTCACCGACCTGCTGCGTGACGCCCGGGTCGGGCAGGCTCCGCAGTTCAACGGTGCGGCAGGTCCGGGCACCGTGGTCGATGTGCGCTTCGCCGGGGACGACGGCACGGAGAAGTTCCTGATCGGGTCCAGAGAGGACCACAGCACGTCGCTGGAGGTGTACTCGGCCCAGTCGCCGCTCGGCGGAGCCGTGACCGGCCACAAGGCGGGTGACACCGTCACCTACACCCTGCCCAACGGCCGTTCGGCCACCGTTGAGATCGTCGCGGTGGAGCCGTACTCCCACTGACGTACCCCGGCCGACCGGCCGGTGCGCACCCCCCACGTCCGGTATGCCGACCGGTGGACACCCGGCATGCCGGACGTGGACACAATGCGACTTCCCTGCGCGACGGAGCGCGGGGACGTACCGTCAACTGGTGCTCGATCTGTCAGGGTCTCCGGCGCCGCCGTCCCCCGAACCGACAACACTGGGCGTTCTGCGCGGCTCAGGACACCGGCATCGGTCCGTACGCACGGAGCTGCGGGACAACACCCTTGCCCGAATGACCAGCGGCGAGAACCGGTTCCCTGGCATCGTCGGCTTCGACGACACAGTGCTCCCCCAGGTGGAACGTGCGCTGCTGGCCGGTCACGACATCGTCTTCCTCGGCGAGCGGGGGCAGGGCAAGACCCGCCTGATCCGCACCCTGGTCGGTCTGCTGGACGAGTGGACGCCGGTGGTCGCCGGCTGCGAGATCAACGACCATCCCTACGCGCCGGTGTGCACCCGATGCCGGTTGCTGTTCGCCGAGCTCGGCGACGACACCCCGGTCGCCTGGAAGCACCGGTCGGAACGGTTCGGTGAGAAGCTCGCCACGCCGGACACGAGCGTCGGCGACCTGATCGGCGACGTCGACCCCGTGAAGGTCGCGCAGGGCCGTACCCTTGGCGACCCGGAGACCGTCCACTACGGCCTGATACCGCGCACCAACCGGGGCATCTTCAGCGTCAACGAGCTACCCGACCTCGCCGAACGCATCCAGGTCTCGCTGCTCAACGTGCTGGAGGAGCGCGACATCCAGGTCCGCGGCTACATCCTGCGGCTGCCGCTGGACCTGTTCCTCATCGCCTCGGCGAACCCCGAGGACTACACCAACCGTGGCAGGATCATCACGCCGCTCAAGGACCGCTTCGGCGCCGAGGTCCGCACCCACTACCCGCTGCGGCTCGACGACGAACTGGCCCTGATCCGGCAGGAGGCGGTGCTGGACTGGAAGGAATCGCCGCTGGGCTTTCCCGCCGTCCCGGACCACCTGCTGGAGGTGGTGGCGCGCTTCACCCGGCTGGTCCGCGACGCACCCCAGGTCGACCGCCGGTCCGGCGTGTCAGCCCGGTTGTCGGTGGCCGCGGCGGAGACCGTGGCCGCCTCGGCGGTACGCCGCGCGGCCCTGTCCGGCGAGGACGTCCCCACCGCCCGGGTCGTCGACCTTGCGGCGATCGTGCCCGCGGTGCGCGGGAAGATCGAGTTCGACCAGCTCGAGGAGGGACGGGAGGAGGAGATCCTCGCGCACCTGCTGCGCCGGGCCGTCGCCGAGACCTTCCGCGCCCGGCTTGCCGGCACCGACCTCGCCGGCCTGCAACGGCGGTTCGAGGTGGACGGGCCGGTCGAGACCGGTGACCTCGTCCCTGCCGCGGAACTGCTGCGGCGGGTCGGTCCGGTGTCGGGGCTCGCCGCGATCCTGACGAAACTGGGCATCGACGGCGCCGAGGCGCCGGGGCTCGCCGCGGCCGGACTGGAACTGGCCATGGAGGGCCTGCACCTCAACCGGCGGCTGGCCAAGGAGGAGCTGCCGGGCCGGACGGTGTACGGCGCATGAGCGATCCGACCGGGTCGGCGGGCTTCCGGTACGGCCCGTGGGACGGCGGCCCGGACCCGCTCGCCTACCCGTTCGACGTCGCGGGCGCGCTCGACGAGATGTCCGAGCACATCCTGGACGGCCGTACCCCGCGCGAGGCGCTGGACGCGTTGCTGCGGCGCGGTACCAACCAGCGCCGCGGGCTTGAGGACCTGCGCCGGCAGGTGGAACGCCGCCGGCGCGAGGCCCGGGCACGCGGCCGCCTGGACGGCACCCTGGAACAGGTCCGTGAACTCCTCGACACCGCCGTCGGCCAGGAGCGTGCGCAGCTGTTCCCCGACCCCTCCGATGACGCCCGGCTGCGCGAGGCCGAACTCGACGCGCTGCCGGCCGATCCGGCTCGGGCCGTGAACGCACTGTCCACCTACGAGTGGCGTTCGTCACAGGCGCGCGAGACCTTCGAGAAGATCTCCGACCTGCTCCGCCGCGAGGTGCTCGACACGCAGTTCCGCGGCATGAAACAGGTGCTGGAGAACGCCACACCGCAGGACATGGCCCGGGTGACCGAGATGCTGGGCGCCCTCAACGACATGCTGGAAGCCGACGCCCGCGGTGAGCACATCGACGACGCCTTCGCGAACTTCATGCGCTCGTTCGGCGACTTCTTCCCGGAGAACCCGCAATCCCTGGACGAGCTGGTGGACTCGCTGGCGCGCCGCGCCGCCGCCGCTGCCCGGCTGCTGGCGGGCCTGTCCCCCCAGCAGCGCCAGGAGCTGGCCGATCTGATGGCGTCGGCCATGGCCGACCTGGGTATGGCGGCCGAGCTGTCCCGGCTGCAGCAGGCGCTGCGCGCCGCCCGTCCGGACCTCGGCTGGGACCGGCGCAGCCGTTTCCGTGACCCGATGACCGGTGACACAGCGCTTGGGCTGGGCGAGGCCACGAGCGTCCTGGAGGAGCTGGCCGAACTCGACGAGCTCGCCGCCGCGCTGTCGCAGGACTACCCCGGGGCGTCCCTCGACGACGTCGACCCGGACGCGGTCGCCCGGGCGCTGGGCCGGGACGCCATCGACGACCTGCGTACCCTCCAGCAGATCGAGAAGGAGCTGGAGCGCCAGGGTTTCCTGACCCGCAATGCCGGCAAGCTGGAACTGACCCCGCGGGCGGTCCGCCGGATCGGCCAGAGCGCGCTGTCACGCATCTTCCAGCGCATGGACGCCCGCGGACGCGGCGATCACGATTCCCGGGACGCCGGTGCCGCGGGAGAGCCCACCGGGACGTCCCGGCCATGGCACTTCGGCGACACGCAGCCGATCGACGTGGTGCGCACGGTACGCAACGCGGTGCTGCGGGCGGGTCCGAGCGGCCCGGACGGGGCGGTGGGGCTGGAAGTCGGTGACTTCGAGGTGACCGAGACCGAACGCCGGTCCTCCGCGGCCGTCTGCCTGCTGGTGGACCTGTCCTACTCGATGGCGCTGCGGGGCACCTGGGGAGTGGCGAAGTCGACGGCGCTGGCGCTGCACACCCTGATCAGCACGAAGTTCCCGCAGGACACGATCCATCTGGTCGGGTTCTCCGACTATGCCCGTCTGCTGCGTCCGGTCGAGCTGGCGGGCCTGGACTCCGAGGTCGTACAGGGTACGAACCTGCAGCACGCTCTGATGATCGCGGGCCGGTTGCTGTCGCGGTACCCGGATTCCGAACCGGTCGTGCTGATTATCACTGACGGTGAGCCGACCGCTCACCTCATGCGCAACGGAACCCCGTCCTTCTCCTGGCCGCCGGTCCCGGAGACCCTGGAACTGACCCTGGCCGAGGTGGACCGGCTCACCCGTCGCGGGGCGACCATCAACGTTTTCATGCTCGACGACGAACCACGGCTGGTCCAGTTCGTCGACGAGGTCGTCCGCCGCAACGGCGGTCGGATGCTCTCCCCGGATCCGGGCGCACTCGGCCGCTACGTCGTGCGCGACTACCTGCGTGCCCGCGGCGGACGGCGGCGGACCACCGGTTAGGCCGGGTCCGGCGGCGCGCACCCACGCGCCCATGATCGGCTGTGACGTCAGGGCTGGCCGGCGGTGGGCACGCAGGCGGCCTGGCGCACACGACCGGCCTCCTTTGCCCGGTACATCGCGAGATCCGCGTTGCGGACGACCGCGCCGGGGGGGGCGTCCTGCGACTCCGCAAGGGCGACACCGATCGTCGCGTCGACGGTGACGGAACGCCCGGCGACCGATATCGGCCGCCGGATCGACTCCAGCAGCCGGTCCGCGACATCGTGCGCCCGGGCGCTGTCGGTGTCACCCAGGATGACGGCGAACTCGTCCCCGCCAAGGCGGCAGACGGCGTCCTGCCCCGTCCCGGCCCCTTGCAGGCGGGCACCGATGATCCGCAGTACCTCGTCGCCGGCGTCATGGCCGTAGGTGTCGTTGACCGACTTGAACCGGTCGAGATCGATGAACAGGACCGCGAACGCCGGTGTCGGACGCTCGGCGGCAAGGACATCGAGCCGGCGGGCAAACAGCGCCCGGTTCGGTAGGCCGGTGAGGGCGTCATGGAACGCCTGGTAGCGCAGCTCGTCCTGCAGGAGCCGGCGCTCGCCGATCTCGTGGCAGGTCAGCAGGATACCGGCGACCTCCGGGCGGTCGCGCAGGTCGATCGCCTCGATGTCGAACCAGCGGTGGCCGCTGCCCGCGGTCGACAGCCGGACGTCGCGGACCGCGGCGGTCCCGGCCTCGGCAGCCCGGTGCAGGAACTCCGCCAGGGTGGCCGCGTCGTCCGGGTAGGCGATGTCGGGCAGTTGCCGACCGAGGTAGGACGAGGCCGGCAGGCCGAGCAGGAGCGCGGCGGCGGAACTGACGAAGGTGACGCTCCCATCCGCTCCGGTGGCGATCACGATGTCATGGGCGTTGTGGAGCAGGGCCTGCAGGCGCCCCTGTTCCCGGCGGATCGCCGCTTCGCGCCGGCCGTTGAGGACGGTGAGCCCGACGAGCGCGGCACCGACGACGGCCAGCAGGCTGCTGTCACGGGTGAGCTGACCGGAGCGGATGTCCCTGTAGAAGGCCGGAACCGGCTGTTGGAACACCAGGTAGCCGCCATTGAGCAGATCCGCGACCGGAGAGGCGATGGTGATGCGGTCGCCGGCGCCGGCCAGATCGATCTTCCTGGCCTCACCCACCCGCAGATTCGCCAGGTCGGCCGGGGCCGCCAGGCGGTGGCCGATCAGATCGGGATTCCAGGAGAACATGACCGTTCCCGCCGAATCCACCACGGACAGGCCGCCCACGACGAACCCGAGCGTGCCGCTGGTCGCCAGGTTGGCCTGGCTGGGCGAATCCCGCAGCGACTCGCCCATGACGACGATCGCCACCGGCCGGCCCTCGCGCAGGACCGGGACCGTCGCATAGTCCCGCCAGACCCCGTCGACGTTCATCACGGGTGAGTTGCCGGCCCGTCCCCCGCGAGCGGTCTGCCACGCCGGATCACCCGGACCGATCGGCAGGGTAAGCGACGGCGGTTCGGCGGCCAGCACCTCGCCGTCCACGGTGGCCAGGGCCCAGACGTAGTTCCTTCCGCCGATCCCTGATCCGGCGAACGACCGCAGGGTGCCGGCGTCCTGAGCCCGATCGCTCAGCGACCAGGACGCCTCGGAAACAGCCGCGATCAGACGCTGGCTGTCGACGCTGTGCGCGGAGGAGTCCGCCACGATGGCGGTGAGCGTCACGTGCTCGGCCAGGCGCTGCCGCTCGGCGGTGTGCCGGGCCTGCGTCTGCAGCCACAGGCTGACCGCGGCCATGGCGAGCAGGGCTCCGCCCGCCATCAGCGGCGGTCCCAGTCGGCCGAGGCGGCTGCGGGCGGGATAGCCACAGGGCAGGATGGAACCGGGCCCGGTCGGCGGGGGGAAGCGTCGCTCGGCCGGCTGCTCGGCCGGGCGCCGCGGCTCGGGCAGGGGCAGCGGAAGGGGCATCCCGTCGTGGATCTCGGTGACGGGTACGGCGGGTTGCGCGCCAGGCTGTGCGCCGCCCGCCATGGTGGACACCCTGGTGGACGGCGCGCCGGTCGCCACGGCGAAACGGCCTTTTCCCGCCCGTTTGGCCTCGTACATGGCGTTGTCCGCGGCGCGTAGAAGATGCTCGGGCGCCGCGGCCTCGAGCGTCGACGCCGCAATACCGATGCTGGCGTCGACCCGAACCGCCGAGGCGTCCACCATGATCGGAGCGCGCACCGATTTGATGATCCGGTCGGCGGCCGCGCCGGCGGATACCTCATCCGCGCCGCGCAGCAGGATCCCGAACTCGTCACCGCCGAACCGGACCGCCAGGTCACCGTCACGCAGGGTCTGGACGAGACGTTCCGCGACGACCCGCAGGACAGCGTCGCCGGCATCATGACCGAGACCGTCGTTAACCGGTTTGAAGTGGTCGAGATCGATGAACAGCACCGCGAACGGCGCACCGCCCGCGTAGGCGGTATCGACCGCCCTTTCCAGCTCGTCCATGAAGACCACCCGGTTGGGAAGCCCGGTGAGCAGATCGTGGGACGCCTGGTAACCCAGCTGATCCTGCAGGTCCTTGCGCTCCCCGGCCTCGTGGCAGGTCACCAGCACACCGGCAAGCTCCGGATGGCCGGTGAGGTCGCTGGCCTCCAGGTCGAACCAGCGCAGGTCACCGGAGGCGGTGGTCAGCCGTATGTCGAAGACGACACCCCCACCCGGGTCGGCCAGCAGCCGCCGGATCCGTCCGGTGTCGTCGGGATCGGCGAAGTCGGTCAGCACGCGACCGAGCCAGGACGCCGCATCGTAGCCGAGCAGGTCGTTCACCGCAGGGCTGACAAAGGTCATCTTCTGCTCGTCGCCGACGACCAGGATGATGTCCCGGACACCTCCGAGCATGGTGTGCAGACGCGCTCGGGCACGCCGGGCGACCTGCTCGCGGCGCAGACCGAACACGACCAGCCCGCCGACGCAGACCGCCAGGACAGCCAGCAGCGTCAGGTTCCCGTGATGTTGCGCGGTCCGCAGGTCCGCGAACAGCCGTGCGGTGGGTTGCTGGAAGATCGTGGTGTAACCGGTCGTGGGCTGCGTCTCGGCGACGTTGGTCACCTGTCCCTCGGCGCTGTCCGACGTCCACACCCGGACCGTGCCCGGAACCAGACCGGCCAGTTCGCCCGGCTCGACCAGGCGCCGACCCCGCAGGTCCTGCTTCCAGCAGGCGACCGCGACGCCGGACGCATCGACGTCGCAGAGGCTGCCCGACCCGCTGACGAGGGCGACGAACTTCTCACTGCTCTCCCGGGCCACCCCCTCGTCGACGATGCGGACCAGCACGGCCCACGGGCGGGACGCGCCCACCGGCACGACCGTGGCCCGCACCGGTACGTCACGCAGGATGAACACCGGTGACATGGCCGGACGCCCCGCCAGCGCCGCCGTCCAGGCCGTGCCGAGACCGGCAAGCGGTACCTGCAGCCCGTCCGGGACGGTAGCCAGCGACGTGCCGTCCGGATCGACGAGGGCAACCAGAAGGCTCATGTTCCCGGGAGGCGCCATCGCCAGCTGCCGCAGCAACTTCTGGTTGTGGACGGGCTGGTCGGGCGCGAAGGAAGAGCCGGCGGCCGCCGCGGCTGTCCGCTGCGGGTCGTGCATTCTCGAGGCGTTCTCCGCGACCCGTTCGACAACCCGGGAGCGGTCGGACAGCCGCTGGCGCTCGCCTTCGCGCAGACCCGCCTGCCTGACCACCAACGCCAGCGTCCCGAGTGTGATCACCACCGCCAGCCCGACGAGCAGTGGGGTGGATCGTCGTAGCCGTCCGTCACCCGCGTCGCCAACGAGAACAGACGATCGTTCGACGAACACCGGACGGTTGCCCGGTACCGAAACTGTTCGAATGGCCTTTATCCCTTATCGTCATCAGTTGCCGTCACGGAAGAAATATGCGGACGAGGACGGACGACCTCGTCGTACGCCGACCCGTACCTGCACCCGCGCATCCGGGGCTTCCCGGCGCGAGAAGACCATGATCGCGTGGCCTTTGGCCGGGTGGGAGGTACCGTTCCATCCCTTGTTACATCCCGGATGAGCACCCCCCACCGCTACACCTACGGACAGATGTCACAAAAATGATAGTTGCGGACACGCAGTAGCAAGAACGCCCGGGGCAGGACGCTCGATCGGCCAACGGCAGCCGGGTGGCCGGCGGGACAAAGACAACGCGATCATGTTTCTTTCGCGCCCAGGACGTTGGACACCGGCGGGTTGGACGCCAACCGGCGAGCCGGGGCGTTGCCCGGCTGCGAGGACTACGAACGACCGGTGACGGCGACGGGGATGGTCGCCTGACGCGCCGTGGTGGCCGCTTCGCCCCGGTGGGCCACGTCGTCGAGCTTGTCCAGCAGACGGTCCCAGACCTGGCGTGGGATGTCGTGACTCATGCCATCGATCTCCAACAGCTCCGCGGACGGGATGGCGGCAGCGGTCAGGCGCCCGCCGGCCACCGGAACCAGCAGATCGTTCGTGCCGTGCACGACCAAGGTGGGGATCTCCAGTCGGGCGAGATCGGGTGTCCGGTCCTCCGCGACCAGGATCGCGATCAGCTGCCGCGCGGTTCCGTGCGGGTCGTACCTGCGGTCCCAGGCCAGCCCGGCCCGCTCCCGTATCCACCCGCGGTCGTGCGGGAACTCGGCCGAGCCGATGATGTTGTAGGTCTGCTCGGCTCCGTCCACATGCGCCTCTCGGCTCGCCGCCACCGGGCGGAGCACAACGGCGGCAGCGTCCCAGGCGGCCTGACCCACCCCGTGGTTGCCGGTGGTGACCGAGACCGAGGTGAGGCTGCGTACCCGGTCTGGGAAGCGCAGTGCGGCGGTCTGGGCGATCATGCCGCCCATGGAGATCCCGAAAACGTGCGCAGACTGCCAGCCGATGGCGTCCATCAGGCCGATGGCGTCGGCTGCCATATCGGCGAGCGTGTACGGGGTGGCATTGGTATCCCCGGACATCGCGGCCACGAGATCCGGCTGCCCAAGATGGTCGAAATGGGTGGAAAGACCGACATCCCGGTTGTCGTACACGACAACCTGAAAGCCGCGACGCACCATAGCCCGGATAAGATCGGGATGCCAGCCGACGAGCTGCTGGCCCAGCTCGCCGACCAGGACGAGTGGCAAGCCGCCGGAGTCACCGTGCAGCTCGTACGCGATTTCGATGCCGTTGGCCTGAACCGTGCCCATAGACGGAAGGTAGCGAGCGTTCGCCGCTGACGCTCGCAATCCCGCGAAGTTTGCTCATAGGTCACCTATTCGGGTGACAGCGAGCACGCATCGGAGCTCGAGCGGGAGCGCCGATGCCATCAGGCGCACCCACGACACCGCCGTTGCCGGGCACGGTGGCCCGGCCGCCGGGCACGGTGGCCCACGGTTTCGTCAGCTGCGTTGCGCAAACCTTTCGCATCCGCCGATATCTGCTGACACCTGTCACGTCCAGCGTCCGAGATCTAGAACACACCGCACCCATTCGGCTACATTGAGTCAGAAAATCGGTGCCCAGGGCAACCGTGAGGACGGGTACAGGTGATCTTCCCGACAATCGAGTTCGCGGCGTTCTTCGTCGTGGTCATGGCGGCCTCCTGGCGTCTGATGCCCCGTCCACGCCTGTGGAAGCCGTTCATCCTGTGCTGCTCATACTTCTTCTACGGATACGCGGACGAACGCTTCGCCCTTCTTCTGCTCGCCTCGACAGTCGTCAACCAGGCGACGGCCGGCGCGCTCGGGCGATGGCCCCACCGGCGCATCCTCGCCGTCGGAATCGTATGTGATCTCGGGCTGCTCGGCTGGTTCAAGTACTACGGCTTTTTCGCCCTCTCCGTCGACCGGACGCTGGAGCGCATAGGGCTGCCTGCCCCCTTCCCGCTACTCCAGGTCGCGCTGCCGGTGGGCATCTCCTTCTTCACCTTCCAGGCGATGTCGTACCTCGTCGACGTCCGGCGTGGACACATCCGTCCCACGAAAACGATCGACTTCGCGGTGTACCTGGCGTTCTTCCCGCACCTGGTCGCCGGACCCATCGTCCGGGCCGGCGAGTTCATGCCCCAGCTCGCCGCCCCCCGCAACCCCAACCAGGTGCAGGTCACCCGGGCGGTCTTCCTCATCGCGGGCGGGCTGTTCAAGAAGGTCGCGCTCGCCGACCTTCTTGCCAGCCAGCTCGTCGACCCGGTCCTCAACACGCCGAGCCAACACTCGTCACCGGAAGTACTGGTAGCCGTCTACGGCTACGCCGTCCAGATCTACTGCGACTTCTCGGCCTATTCTGATATGGCCGTCGGGATCGCCCTTCTGCTGGGCTTCCACTTCCCGGACAACTTCGACCGCCCGTTCACCGCGGCCAGCCTGCAGGAATTCTGGCGACGCTGGCACATGACCCTGTCCCGCTGGTTGCGCGACTACGTGTACATCCCTCTCGGCGGCAGCCGCGCCGGCCCTCGCCGCACCTACGCCAATCTCCTGGCCACAATGACCCTCGGCGGGCTCTGGCACGGTGCCGCCTGGACGTTCGTCATCTGGGGCGCCGTGCACGGTGCGGCGCTGTCGACCGAACGCTGGTGGGTCGGACGCCGACCACACCTACACGGCACGCCGCCCCTCGTTCCGGACGCTGTCACCATGGCGGCCACCCCCGAAACCACGGTGGCCGGCCTCACCGCCGTGACTCCCGCAGCCATGACGGCCACGGCCGTGGCCACAGCCCCCGGAGGAGCATTCACGGTGGCACGCCTACGCTCCCATGGGCGGGCGTGGCTGGGGCGGGTGGCCGTCTTCCATTTCGTCTGCGCGACCTGGGTCCTTTTCCGCTCGCCCGATCTCGGGACGGCCATGAACATATTCGTCCGGTTGTTCACCGCGCCCGGACCCGCGCCCATGGTCACGCGGACGGTTCTGCTCGCCATCGCCGCCGGGCTCGCCACCCAGATGGTGCCGAAGAACTGGTGGCTGCACGCCCAGGACCTTTTCTCGCGGCTCAGCATGTTCGGCCAGGTCGTCGGCATCGTTGCGTTCGTCCTGCTGGCCCACACCATTGTCGGCCGGCAGGACGTCGCACCTTTCGTGTACTTCCGGTTCTGAACAACAATCACGTGGAAGGCGGGGCCAAGACCGACGGCTCTGACCCCGCTCAGGTGGCCACGACGACGCGACCGACGAATCAGCCAATCAACGGATCAACGGAGCCCGCCGCTGCCCACCAACGCCGTGACCCGAACCGCCGAGGTACCCAGCCCCGTGGGCAGGAACGAGAAGTCCGCCGGCGCATCCGGGGTCCGGCTGCGCCGGAGTTCGGACTCGGTGTACCGCACACACCTGCGGTGCCATTCCAGGATTCCCGACATCCACTCCTTGAGGTCGTCAGCGTGGCGGGTGAGAATGTCGCGGACCGGCTCGTCCAGGTCGAACTCGTCGAACAGCGCCGGCAGGTCGTTGGCGATGATGTGCTCGAACTGCCGCATCCGGGCCGTCATCAGGTCGGCCACGATGTCCCGGGCCTGCAGGCGATCCACGTTGAGGAAGTTCTCCACGACCAGGACGAGGTTGTGGGTCTCACCCTCGAACTCGATCTCCTTCTGGTAGGAGAACAGGTCGTTGGTGAACGCTGCGTAGTCCTGCGCCGCGGCGTCCAGCTCGCGCAGGGTCCGGTTCTGGTAGATCTCCGGGGGTACCACGTCCGCGTGTGCGAGTCGGGCCAGGCTCATCGTCATATCCGACCCGAAGGTCTTACGGCGCATCTCGATGTAGTCGACCGGGTCGGGGATACGGTGCTGGGCCTGGTTGTCCAGCTCCCACAACCAGCTGGAGGTCATGTCCTCCACCGCCTTGCGGAACTGCCTGCGCGCAGGCAGCGCCATCGGCCCCGCGGTGCGCCGCCACAGGTCCTTCAACCCCGCCTCGGCCGGGTTCGTCGGTTCCGGCGACGTCTCGCCCTCCGCGGTCATGAACAGTTCGAGGCGGTCGAGGTACGCCTTCGCCCCGGAAAGGTCACGGGAGTATTTGAAGTGCTCGAGGAAATGGTCGTCGAAGAAGAACACCCAGACGTACCAGTCGGTGATCAGATCCAGGGTGGGGCCGTCGCAGTCCGGATGGGTGCCGAATGGGTGTAGGCGCACATCAGCGCGTAATCCATCCTAGCCAACGCCGCGTCGTCCCAGACGACACCGCCACCGGGCTTGGACACCTCAAGCATGCCCATCTGCCGGGCCCAGGCCGCGCTGTGTTCGCGGGAACGCTCCAGATGAGGATTGATCCTGGCTGGATACGGCATGTAGAAGTCCGGCAGAGTGAAAGCCTGCATGACCGCGCCTACTCTCCTGGTGGCTTGAGGACCCGGACCTCCGGCAGCGCAAGAAAAGAATGATCGCACTGCCTGTGGCCCTTCAGGCTGACTGGCACAATGCACTCGGGGTACGAGGTACCTAGAATCCTTGCGCTCTCCGGGTACGTGAAAACAGCGGTGATCACGCATTCTTCGGCCAACTGACGATGTCCGGATACTACCGGGACGGGCACGGACAGGCCAGGTTTGTGCACAAGGAGTCCACGCCGTCCCAGGCGGACGGCACCAGCCGCACCATCCCCGCGTACGCCCGGATCGATCACATCCGATACTTAGAGTAATCGCAATCGGACCAGAAACAGCTGAAGGTATCCGACCACTTGAGGGCCGAGAGTGGAACCACCTTTTCGGGGACATGATGAACGAGCGAGAACGGGTCCATGCGGCGGGGAGGCCTCCCGAGCATCGGGTCCCCAGGGACACCGACGCCCCACCGACCGGGGCAACCGAGAGAACCAGGGCAGCCCAAGCGACCGGGACGACCGGGACGACCGGGACGACCGGGACGACCGGGACGACCGGGACGACCGGGACGACCGGGACGACCGGGACGACCGGGACGACCGGGACGACCGGGACGACGCAGTCGACCATGGTCGAACCCCAGTCCGCCCGCGGGAGACGCAGCCGGCGACAGCACTACCACGCCCCGGGTTGCGGTCCAGGAAGCGCTGTGCACGCCAGACGCGCCACGAGGCTCGTCGCCACCGGTCTCGGTATGCTCATCGTGTTCGATGCCTCACGAATGGTGCACGCCGGGGAGGGCATGCCAGCCGGGGCAACACGCAGCCTTGTGCTCGCCGTGGGGCGTCCACTCGACCGGATCACCAGCGTTACCGGCCTCGACGGGGTCACCCGGACGCTGGCAGCGGCGTTCGGGCACGAGGTGGGCGCAGGCGGTTCGCCCCAACTGTCGGCCGATGATCGGACGGCCCTGCCTCCCCGCGCCGGTACCGGCGCGGGGATCCCGCTGCCGGGCGGAACAGACGGCTCCGGCACGACAACACCTCGACTGCGCGTTCCCAGCGCCGCCGAACCACTTCGCCTCCTGGTGACCGGGGACTCCCTTTCCGACGGGCTGGGGCCGATGCTCGCCAGTGCGTCCGCGGGGACGATCCACGCCGATACCGACACCCGGTCCGGCACCGGCCTGGTGCGTCCGGACTTCTTCGACTGGGCCGGGCACGCTCGCGAACAGATCGCAAACCGCGATCCGGAGGCGATCGTGGTCGCCCTCGGCGGCAACGACGGGCAGGCAATCACGATGCCGGATGGCAGTGTACTGCGGACCGGATCACCCGAATGGTGTGCGGAGTACCGGCGGCGGGCCGTCGCCATCCTGCGGATCTGGTCCGACGGCGGCAGACGGCGAGTGTACTGGACAAGCCTGCCACCAACTCGCGAACCCACCCTCAACGGCTATTTCCGCCAGCTCCGCGCGATAACTACGGATGCCGTCCGGGAGGTTCCGGGCGCTCGTTTCGTGAATATCGATGATCGGCTGTCGAAAAACGGAGAATACAGCAGTTACCTCACCGACGACCACGGGCGGACCGTGCTGGCCCGCACCAGGGACGGTGTCCACCTGACACTCGACGGGGCCCGAATCGCCGCCAACATCCTCATAAAGGCCATCAACACCGATTGGCACATACCTTCCTGAAAAACCCACCTTTCGGCGCACTTCCGCGGATCCGTGAGATATCCCGTCCGGGACGCCCGGTCGCCGGTGCCGGTCGCCCTCAAGAACCTCCCCCACCGTGTCGCGGCCGGGGAGTCTCCAGATCCATGCGAGCCGTGTACATGGCCGCCCGAACCCGCTCAGAAAGATCATTTCGACGAGGCGAACCACTCACGGTGGTATCACCGGCAGCGTCCGCGACCAGCGCTTCGATGATGTCCGTCGCCAACACGACGATCTGATCCGCGAGAGCGTGGTCGGCCAGGTGCGGTGGACCGGCCCCCGCGGGGGCCCCGGATCCCGCCTCGCGCCCCAGGTCAGCGAGTTCGACGGCAAGAGCACGTACCCGATCGGCGCGAGTGCCGACGGCGGACCCGGATCCGGACGAGCTGGCGTCGGACCCGGAGGTGGAGGTGGTACAGGGCTCCCACCAGGAAGCCGGTGACCACCTGTGGATCCGGTCGTGCAGCCGTCGTACCTCACCGACCAACTCCACAATGGGCGCATCCCGAACAGTCACGTCCGAATTGATCAGATCCCGAATCGTCAGGGGACCCGCTTCGGCCATCCATAAAGGCTACCCCATGACAGCCGTGGCGGGTCTTGCCGTTGTCCGACTGGTGGTGCACGCTCCTTCCATGACTGGTTGACCAGTGCGTACTGGAGGCGCCAATGTCGCAACAACGCTCCGAAGAGACCCACCACAGCCTTATCGAACGAATTCCTAGAATCACCGGACACGACGTCGGCCACTGGCTGGGATGCCTGGACCGAGGACCTGGTCTCCTTCGCTTCTCCGAACGCGTCAACTGGCTACGGGATGAGCACGGGCTTCCCCACTGCTATGCGGCGGCTGTGGTCCACGAAGCGGATCTGCGCAGGCGCGCCATCCGGACCTGACACAACAACCCCCTCGCCCAACCGGCCCGACACCGGTCCCCATTGCCGTGACCCACGGACCCGATCCCGGTCGTCCTCCCCCTCGGCGCAACCCGGGGACAAGGGCCTCCGACAGCGCGAAAAACATGATCGCACTGCCTTTGGCGCTCTGGACGAGCGGCAGTCGTGCTATCCGGCGCGGTACCACCGGGCCGGTTGGGCGAGAATCAGCCAATGGACATCGAAGCGGCTCGGGCCTACGTCCGGGACAACCACCAGGCCGTCCTTGCGACGTTCCGGCAGGACGGTACCCCGCAGATGTCACCGGTCACCGTCGGCGTCGACACCGGCGGCAGACTCGTCATCAGCAGCAGGGAAACCGCGTACAAGGTTCGCAACCTGTACCGCGACCCGCGGGCCAGTTTGTGCGTCTTTCCCGACAGCTTCTTCGGGCCGTGGGTTCAGGTGAACGGCCGCGCGCGGATCATCTCGCTGCCGGAAGCCATGGAGGCCCTCGTCGACTACTACCGCACGCTGTCGGGTGAACACCCGGACTGGGAGGACTATCGCGCCGCCATGGTCCGCGACCAGCGCTGCGTGATCAGCATCGAGATCGAGCACGCCGGTCCCGACCGCTCCGGATGACCAGCCGATCGTCACCACAGGTGGCGGTGGCCCGGTGGAACGCCACCGGGCCCCATCGCCGCGGCCTGCCGCGAAACCTCTACGGGCTACCTCAAGCCCTTCAAGCCGCATACCCGAGGAGTCAGCCCCGAAGCTTCGACAGCAGCCTGAGCATCTCCAGGTACGTCCAGACGAAGCCGACGAGCAGTCCGAACCCGGCCCGCCACGCCTCCTCCCGGGGAGCGCCAGCGGCGATCGCCCGCTCGATGTAGTCGAAGTCAAGGATGAACTGCAGGCTCGCGACCACGAGCACGGCGACGCTGAACAGGATGCCGAGGGGGGAGGCGTCATTGATGATCGGCAGATGGCTGCCCGACACCGCCCTGATCACCAGGTCGGCCAGGCCGAGCATGATCACACCGAGCAGCGATCCGTAGACGATCCGGACCATCCGACCGGTCGCGCGGAGCCGACCGCTGCGGTAGGCCACGAGCATGGCCACGAAGACCAGAGCGGTCCCGAGCAATGCCTGGAGCACGATCCCGTGGAAGGCGTCTTCGTAGAACCGGGAAACCGCGCCCACGAACAGACCCTCGAGCGCGGCGAAGACGACGATCAGCGCGGGACGCAACCGCCGGCCGAAGGAGATCACCAGGCACAGCGCGAACGCGGCGAGCATCGCCGCGAACCCGACCGCGGGGGCGGTCGGCGCGATCACCCAGCCGGCCGCCCCGGTAACGGCCATCACCGCGAACAGGCCCAGGGTGTGGACGACGACGTCGTCAATGGTCAACCCGCTGGGCGCCCTGTACAGCCCGGCGAGATGTTCCGGTGTCGGGGTGGGCGGGGCTCCCGCGCCCGGCGGCGCATAGCCTCCGGGGCCGTACCCCGAAGGCGGCGCCGACCAGCCGGTGAATCCACGCCGGCTGAACACCGGATTCGACGAGCGCATCTCGGCCATCAGGACATGACTCCTTCCGCCACCCGCATCCAGCCGGGCGTACAGATCGCAGCTGCTGTCGAGCCCGGTCGATCGCGCCGCACACCAATCCGATCAGCGAACACGATCAGCGAACCCGTCCGGAATACAGAGTAGAACGCCCCGCACGGAGGCTGTGCCCGGAGTCCTGCAAACGGTCACCCGATGGCACCGGAGCACCCACAAGATCGTCCAGAGCTACCGCCGACATGATCGCAGAACTCGTGGACGGCACTGCCGGTGTCGGGACGGCAACCAGCACGAGAAAGGGTCACCCGTCAATAACGGTGAGGCATTCAGGCGAATAGTCTGATGGCATGGTGAACTGCCGGCCGGAATGATCCGGCCGGCGACCCCAGAACGCACCTGAATGTGCCGGTGGTCGGAGTCGAACCGACACTCGAGCTGTTTTTAGGACAGCCTCCTCTGCCTGTTGGGATACACCGGCTCGGCTACATCGGAGATGTTTCTACCACGCTACGTAGGATTTGTGAAAGAGACAACATGAAGAAAGTGTGAGAAGTGACCGTACCATCCCGATCCGCAACTCGTTGTGACACTCACACCCGACTCGCCTACTTAAGGTAGGCGATTGATCACGGTATGACCAGATGGCAATACAGTCGGGGCGTCTGGGGACCTCACCTCGCGCACGCGCCGCTCTCAGGCAGGCGGCGGCCGGTCAGCCACCCAGGGATCGGTCGGACACTCGAACGGACGGTCATCGGATACCGACGACGCCCCGTGGCCGGTATCCGGGCCATGCAGTATCCACGGTCGCCACAGCACCGTTTCTCCGATGGACGGTGGCCGCTGGGAGCTCCAACCGCGCAGGGCACCCGCTCATGGAAATGCCCGCTGTAGTGACCTACAGCGGGCATCTGGTATTAAATCGTTACAAATTGATCTGTATGGTTTGTCTCCGGGTAAAACACCTGAAGACAGAGCATTCGATCAGTCGGCGGTGTCCGGATGAGCGGATCACGAGGTGGCAGCAGACAGGCGCCGGAGGTATGTGGGCGCCGGCCGGGTGAGCCGGAATACCCATACGTCGCCACTGGGAACCCGCGCCACCGCCACCGGGAACCCGCGCCGTCGCGACTGGGGATCCGTGCCGTCGCGAAGCGACGGTGCGGGTGGTGGCGGTGCGAGTGGTGGCGCACGGAAAAGATGAAGCGAGGTGCGTCCGGGAGTCGCGAACCGGACGATCTTACCCTCGGTCGCTCTCAGTCACGCCACCGATGTTCCCCCGGAGGCCTTGGCCGGCCCCACGGTCCTGGCGGGCGCAGGCGACTTGCGGGTGGGCCCGGAGGAACCGTTCGTCTCCACCCGCCCTGCCGGCTTCCCGGAAAGCACAGGCTCCGGAGCAGCCGACACCTGCGCCGCCGACGTCGGAGTGGCCGGCGGGCTTGCAGCCTCACGGAAGCTCGCCCTGGGGTCGGCGAAGGCTCCCAGCGAGACGATCTCCCGTCGGAAGAACAGCGACAGCGTCCAGTCGGCGAGCACTCGCGCCTTGCGGTTGAAGGTCGGCACCCGGCTGAGGTGGTACGTACGGTGCATCAACCACGCGGGCCAGCCACGCAACTTCATCCCGTACACATCGGCCACACCCTTGTGCAGCCCGAGGGAGGCCACGCTTCCGGCGTACTTGTGTTCGTACGGCGCGATCGGCTCACCGCGGAGATCGGCGAGAATGTTGTCCGCCAGCACCTTGGCCTGGCGAACGGCGTGCTGCGCAGAGGGTCCAGTGGTCGAACCCTCACCCTTGGTAAGGTCGGGCACTGCAGCGCAGTCACCCGCTGTCCACGCCTGCTCGACGCCGTCGACCTGGAGGAACGCCGTCGCCTTGATCCGGCCCCGGTCGTCGAGCGGGAGATCGGTGTTGGCGAGCAGCGGGTGGGCCTTGACCCCGGCGGTCCAGATAATGGTCTCGGCGTCGAACTCCTCACCGCTGTCGAGCACGACATGACCGTCAACAAGGCTTTTCACCCGGGTATTGATTTTCATCTCGATACCGCGGTGCTCGAGCTGCTTCAGCGTGTACAGACCCATCGCCGGCGAAACCTCGGGCAGCACCCGCCCACTCGCCTCGACCATCACCCAGCGCATGTCCGACGGCGACAACTCGGGATAGAACTTGCACGCGTCCCGGGCCATATCCTCAAGCTCGGCGATCGCTTCGATACCCGCAAATCCGCCACCGATGAATACAAACGTCAGCGCACGGCGCCGCAACTGTGGATCGGTGCTGGACGCCGCGGCATCCATTCGCTCAATGACCTTATTTCGGATGTGGATCGCCTCGGCCACGCTCTTGAAACCGATACCCAGCTCCGCAAGACCCGGGATGGGCAGCGTCCGGGCGACCGATCCGGGACAGCCGACCAGAACGTCATAGCGGAGTTCATGCGGCGCGCCCTGATTCGGTGCAATATGGGCGACTCGCTGGGCATGGTTGATCCCGGTCACGCTGCCGCTGACCACCCTGCAACCATTCAGCACCCTACGTAGCGGTACGACGACGTGACGTGGCTCGAGGTTTCCTGCCGCCGCTTCGGGAAGAAACGGCTGATATGTCATGTACGAGTTGGGCTCGACCACCGTCACGGTCGCCTCGCCCTGGCGAAGGCGACGCTGAAGACGCAAAGCCGTGTACATACCGACGTAACCGCCACCCACAACAAGGATGTGCGGAGGTTGTCCAAAGCTCATACAAAAAAGGTACTCGCCACCACGCGACTATGCCCGCGGATACGCCGCCGGTGAGCGACGGACTCACGTGACGTGCAACACGCGGAGATCAACCCGATAGCGCGTACGTCGACCACGGTTCAGCTATTTATCACCAACCGCACCACTTACGCCCGCCGCGTTGTCAAGCACAGAGTCGATCATCTCGGCGGTGACCCGTCCCGTGAACGTGTTCTGCTGACTGGGATGGTAGCAGCCGAAGACAACCAACCCCGCACGATGTTCAGTGGCGGGTTCAGCGGCGGGTTCAGCGGCAACTCGCTGCTCTGAACCCGTCCCATACCGCTGCAGCTCTGCCGGAGAGTGCGCGGGAACATCCGCAAGGACAACACGGCGGCCATGTCCGAATGCCGGTCGCGGCGACGGCACCCGATAACCGGCCCGCTCCAGCGCCGGCCACAGGGCCGTCCAGGCAAACCCGCCGAGCACAACGACCGCACGCAGAGTCGGCCGCAACAGCTCAAGGTCACGGACCAGCCATCCCCGGCAGGTGTCCCGTTCCTGTGTGGTTGGCTTGTTCACCGGCGGAGCACACCGAACCACGGCCACGATGCGGGTGGAGATCAGACGCTGGCCGTCACCAGCCGACACCGAGGTCGGTAACTGTGCGAGCCCGACCCTGTGCAGGGACGCGAACAGCCAGTCGCCGCTTCGGTCTCCGGTGAAGATTCGCCCGGTGCGGTTGCCGCCATGAGCCGCCGGCGCCAGACCGACAACGAGTACCCGGGCGTCAGCGGGGCCGAACGACGGAACCGGTCGACCCCAGTAGCGCTCACGCGCAAAAGCGGCCCGCCGCAGCCGGGCGACATCCTCCCGCCAGCCGACCAGACGCGGACAGGCCCGGCACACCGACATCCTGGCGTCAAGCTCGAACGTGTCGGTCGCGGAAGTGGCGAGCCGCTCAACATCACCTGACGTGACGGCCACCGGGGTCACCACCGAGGCAGGATCCCCCGGCCAGCCCGAACCCGGCGCAACCGGACGCCGGTCATCGACATCACCGGCACCGGCGGTACCGCCGACACCGCCAAGGGCGTCGGCCCCGCCGGTACCGCCGGCGCCATCGACACCGTCGGCGCCATCGACACCGTCGGCGCCGTCAAAAGCGTCGAGGTCGCGTACGCCGTTGCAGAGCTCGTCCATCGAGCCACAAGACTAGACCTGCCCAGCCGGCCGACGAGTAGCTGGCCAACGAGCGTGCGATCATGGTTTTCGCGTGCTCGGAGGACCCGGGAAACCTACGAGCCGAGCAGTGACAGAGCGATACCATCGAGGATGTCGTGCTCGCTGGCGATCACGGTAGCCGCGCCGACACGCTCGACCAGCGTCCGCAGCACCAGAGCCCCTGCGACGATCACGTCAACCCGACCGGGATGCATCACCGGGAGGGCTGCCCGTTGCGCATGCGACATCGCCGCCAACCGGTCGGCCACCGCGGCGACGTCCGATGCCGATGTCACGGACAGGTGAATCCGGTCGGGGTCATAACCGGGCAGGTCCGCGGCAAGGGCTGCCACCGTCGTCACCGTCCCGGCCACCCCGACGAGGGTTGCGGCCGAGCGGATCGACACGGTCTGTTCGGCCAGGTCGAACGCGGCATGGGCATCGGCGACCACCCCCGCCAGCTGCCCGGCCGTGGGTGGGTCGTCGTGCAGATGCCGTTCGGCCAGCCGCACACAGCCGACGTTCACCGACCTGGCCGCGTACACCTTCACGGCGTCCCCGAGAACCAGCTCGGTCGACCCGCCCCCGATGTCGGCCACGACGAACGGCTCGGGGTGGCCTCGCAGCTCCCCCGTGGCACCGGCGTAGGACAGCGCGGCCTCCTCGTCGCCGGTGATCACTTCCGGCTCAACGCCGAGGATCGCGCGGACCCCGTGCACCAGGACGTCCCGGTTGCGGGCATCCCGGGTCGCGCTGGTGGCCACCATCCGCACTCTGGACGCGCCGAGCCGGTCGATCTCCCCGGCGTAGTCGCGCAACGCCGTGAACGTCCGATCCAGCGCCTCGGGTGACAGCTCGCCGGTACGGTCCACCCCGGCTCCCAGCCGGACGATCTCCATGCGGCGGGCCAGATCCCGCAGTCGGGGGACACCGGTGGCCGCCCGCCTGCCTCCCGCACGGCCCGTACCTCCGGCATGACCGGCATGATCACTTGGTGCGTACCCGGCGTCGGCCTCGCTCGCCGCCTCGGCGACGAGCAGCCGGATCGAGTTGGTGCCGCAGTCGATGGCAGCCACCCGGGTCACGACGATCCACCCTCCCGTCCGGATCCACACGGATCAGCGGTCACGCACGGCCCGCGGGCACCCCAGTCCAGTAGCAGGGCCAGGGCCTCGTCACCGAACGGGTTCACCCCCGGGCCAGCTGCCAGACTGTGGGCGACCAACACGTGCAGGCACTTCACCCTGGTGGGCATCCCGCCCGCGCTCGGCGCGCCGGGCAGCTCGGCAAGGGCGTCCCGGCGGGCCAGGTAGTCGCGATGCGCCGCCTGGTAACGGCAGGCAAGAGAGCCGTCATGGTCGGCGGCAAGCCGCTCGGTCATCTCCCGCATCAGGCCGGACGCCTCCAGCCGCCCGATCGCCGACGCCGCCCGCGGGCAGGTCAGGTAGTACAACGTGGGGAACGGCGTCCCGTCGGCCAGCCTGGGCCAGGTCTCGACCACATCCGGCAGGCCGCAGGAGCACCAATGCGCGACTCGGTGCATCGCCCGCGGCTGCCGGCCGAGCTGACGCGCGACAACCTCGACGACCTCGGCAGTTCCGACAACCTCGGCGGCATCCGGGCTGACAATGACTTCCGGGCCGATGGCGGCTTCCGGGCCGACGGCAGCCTCGCCGGGTGTACTACCGCCCCGACAGCCGGTCATCGCGCGGTGGCCGGGGGGGTCGGGGCCGACGTGGCCGACGCCGCCGGTACCAGGTAGACCTTCTCCCCGGGCCGGGTGTAATGCAGCCGGACCCGGGCCTCGTCCTGGGCCCACGCCGGATCGTCGTAGCCGGCCACCTTGGTCTTCAGGGCCTCCACCCGTTTGCGCTGTTCGGCGTTGTGCGCCGCGAGCTCATCGATCTGGCTCTGCTGCCGCAGGTAGAGCCGCAACGGATAGGCCAGAGTCAGCACGAGCACACAGATCACCACCAGCAACAGGGTCATCCGGGTGGTGAACGTGGTGCGGCGCGGCACCGGTGTCACCCGGCTGTCGGCAAAAAGCGAGGAAAGGCCCCCGCCCCGGCGTATCGAGCGGCGTCGTCGAGTCCCTCCTCGATACGCAGCAGCTGGTTGTACTTGGCGACCCGCTCGCTGCGGGCCGGAGCACCGGTCTTGATCTGCCCGGCATCGAGGGCGACCGCGAGGTCGGCGATGGTGGTGTCCTCGGTCTCGCCGGACCGGTGGGAGATCATGGACCGGTAACCGTTGCGGTGCGCGAGTGACACCGCGTCCAGGGTCTCGGTGAGCGTGCCGATCTGGTTGACCTTGACCAGCAGAGCGTTACCGGCCTTCTCGGCGATGCCGCGGGCAAGTCGCTGCGGGTTGGTGACGAACAGGTCGTCACCGACAAGCTGCACCGACCCACCGAGACGGGCGGTGAGCTGCACCCAGCCGGCCCAGTCGTCCTCCGCAAGCGGGTCCTCGATCGAGACGATCGGGTAGGCCGACACCAGCTCGGCGTAGTAGTCGCTGAGCTCCTGCGCGCTGCGGCGGGCACCTTCGAACCGGTAGGCACCGTCGTCGAAGAACTCCGTCGAGGCCACGTCGAGGGCCAAGGCGATGTCCTCCCCGGGCCGGAACCCCGCCTTACCGATGGCCTCCACAAGCAGGTCGAGCGCGGCGCGGTTAGCGGGCAGGTTCGGGGCGAAACCACCCTCGTCACCGACAGCGGTGGCCAGCCCCTGTGCCTTCAGCACGCTCTTGAGCGCATGGTAGGTCTCCGTGCCCCAGCGCAGCGCCTCGGCAAACGTCGCCGCCCCGATCGGAGCGATCATGAACTCCTGGATGTCGACGTTGGTGTCGGCGTGCGCACCACCGTTGACAACGTTCATCAGCGGCACCGGCAGCAGGTGCGCGCCCGGCCCGCCCAGATAACGGAACAGCGGCAGGTCGGACGCCTTGGCCGCGGCCTTGGCGACCGCCAGGCTGACCCCGAGCAGCGCGTTCGCACCCAGGGCGGACTTGTCCGGCGTCCCGTCGAGGTCCAGGAGAGCCAGGTCGAGGATCCGCTGCTCAGTGGCCTCGAATCCCACGATCTCGGGGCCGATGCGGTCGATCACGGCGGCCACCGCGTTACGTACGCCCTTGCCGCCATAGCGGTCGTCGCCGTCCCGCAGCTCGACGGCCTCGAAAGCTCCGGTGCTCGCGCCGCTCGGTACGGCGGCGCGGCCGAGCGTGCCGTCTTCCAGGACGACTTCGACCTCGACGGTCGGGTTGCCCCGCGAGTCAAGGATCTCGCGAGCTTCTACAGCCTCGATGGACGGCACGGGCCTCGACCTCCGGTGTGGCACATCCGAACGGACACGTCCGACTAAAACGCTACTGGTGCGACAGGGCGGGCATCGGCAGCGCCGACGAAATACGACCCGGCCGAGACTATCGCCACCGCGCTCACGACACGCACCTTCGGCACGCCACGTCGGCCACGAAAGCCGGTCCGTGCGCGATGACGAAGCCGCCGTCGGCGCCACGACAAGGGGGTCCAGAGGCGACCTGCCCTGCCGACGCCGCCGAAAGCAGGTCGTACCATCGGTAATGCGGCCGATCACGCCGGGCCTGTCGCGGGCGACGCGGAAAGAACATGATCGCGCCACTTTCGCCCGATCAGTGATCTCTGGCTGGTCAGGGAGCTTATCGGCCGGTCAGGGAGTTTTTGGGCCGGTCAGGTGACACAGCCCAGCGGCGGCATCAGCAGCGGACCGCCGACCGGCAGGCCCGCCCGGGCCGCAGCCACCGCCAGCGGACCCCAGCCGGCGGCGAATGCCTCACCACCGACAGTGGCATACGCCCCGCCGATGACCCGTTGCGCCATCAACTCCAGTGATGCTCCCAGAACCACCGCGCCGGCCAAGGGCAGAGCGGTCAAAGGCGGACCGGTCAGGGACAGGCCGCTCAGGGGCGCCCCGCCCGTCCCGGCAGCCGCGGGTTCCTCACTGGAGCGCGGTGGACGCAGCCTGTCCACCAGCGCCGGCTTCGGCAGGACACGCAGCCGCGGGGTCACCGACGCGGGCAGGCCGGCCTTCTCCCAGGCCAGCTCACATGCCTGGGAAAGCCCCCCGAGGACGTCCACGAGGCCGCGCTCACGGGCGTCGGCGCCTGTCCACACCCGTCCTCGAGCGACCTCGTGCACAGCCTCCGGCGACATCCTCCGGCCCACGGCGACCTTGGTGACGAAGTCCTCGTAGATCCGGTCCAGGAACTCGTCCAGCTTCTTGCGTTCGGACGGGCTGAACTCACGCCGCGGGGAGGTCATCAGCGCGTTCTCCCCCTCGGCGACCGCACCGAAGCGCACGCCGACCTTGTC
>NZ_CAAAFR010000032.1:0-87682 GCF_900634745.1 Protofrankia symbiont of Coriaria ruscifolia | reverse complement strand
GAACTCACGCCGCGGGGAGGTCATCAGCGCGTTCTCCCCCTCGGCGACCGCACCGAAGCGCACGCCGACCTTGTCCAGCAGTTCGCGGACGACCTGCTTGCCGCCGAACACCCCGATGGACCCGGTGAGGGTGCCCGGGTGCGCCACGATCGCGTCCGCTGCGAGCGCGACGAAATACCCGCCGGAGGCGGCCACCGAGCCCATCGAGACCACCACCGGACGTCCGGTCGCCTGGAACCGTTCGACCTCCCGCCGGATCAGGTCGGAGGCCACGTACGAGCCGCCGGGGCTGTCCACCCGGAACACGACCGCGGCAACGTCGTCGTCGCGGCCTGCCGCCCGGAAGGCGGCGGTGAGGGCGTCCGAGGTCATCACCGGACCCCCGAACGGCGCGCGCCCGCCGCGACCGAGCAGCACCGGCCCGGTCCCGTGGATGACGGCGATCACCTTGTGCCGTTCGACCCCGCGCCGGACGGCCTTCCCGCCCGGCTTCGACGACGGCAGACCCCGGTGGAGCACCGGGGCGGGCACGCGCAGCCGGGACGCCTCCCGGCGCAGCGCCACCCGGCGGTAGTGGGAGAGGTACATCAGGGACACGCCATCGCGGTCATCCCCGGCCGCGGTGTCCGTACCGGCCTCGACGTCACTGCTGGCGCCCACATCGCCACCGGCGCTGTCGCCCGTCTCACGGCCGGCGCTGCCGCCCACGGTCCGGCGGGCGTGGGACCTGGCGGCGGCGTACACCTCGTCCCGATAACCCAACCGGTCGACCAGACCGGCACGCCGAGCCTGCTCGGCGGACAGTGGCGCGTTGTCGATCAGTTCACGGACCTGCCCCGGTGACAGGCCGCGGCCGGTGGCGATGCCGTCAATAATCATGGACAGGCTGGACGCGACGATCCGCTCGCTGGCCTCGCGGTGCGCGGCGGTGAAATCGCGTTCCACGAACGTGTTGACAGCGTTCTTGTACTCGTGGCGCTGCCCGACCTGGATCTCGATTCCGAGCCGGTCCAGGGCGTCGCGCAGGAACGGTGTTTCCAGGGCCACCCCGGTCAGGCCCAGATCACCCGGTGGCGCCAGCCAGATCTGGTCGAACGCGCAGGCAAGGTAGTACGGGACGGTCCCGCCGCCGAACTCGCCGAACGCGTCCGCGTAGGCGAAGGCGGTTCCGCCGGCCTCCCGGAAGGCGATGACCGCGTCGCGTATCTCCTGAACCCGCGCGAGCGGCATTCCGCAGGGGGCGATCCGGGCGATGAGCGTGGACGCCCGGTCGTCCTCCTGGGCCCGATGCAGCCCGTCCACGATGGCTCGCAGGGATTGGCGGCGCCGCATCAGAGCCGCACTCACCGGATCGCCGGGTATCCCTTCGACCGGATCCACAGTGAGGTCGAGCTCGAGGAGGATCGGCGCAGACCGCCGCGCATACAAACGATGGGCGCCCGCCAGCGCCTGCCGCGCGGTACTTCCTGCCATGGAGTGAGGCTACGCGCAACGGTCATGGCATGCTCCACCCACGTGGTCGAGACCTTCCGGAGCGTCCCGAGGAACCCCGCCCACGCGCCTGAACCACCCGGGGACCTGGGCCTCGGCAGCGCGAAAGGGAGATGATCGCGCCGCCTTTGGCCCTCCTGACCAGCTGAGGTGCGTCAGCCGGCCGGGATTTCGTCTGCTGACGGCCAGTGTGTGCGCCAGGAGGCCGCGTCGGCCTCCCGGGCGTCCAGGCCGGCGGTGCGGATGGCGTCCTCAGCGGTGGTGAGGGTGTCCCGGAAACGTCGTGCGGACGTCCGCAGAGCCGCTTCGGGATCGACCCCGGCCTGCCGTGCCAGCAGCACGGCCGCGAACAGCAGATCGCCGATCATCGTCTCGGCCGGTGTCCCGGATGCAGCCGGCGTCCCGGCTGGGGTAGGTGGACGGTCCGTGGCCCGGGCCAGGTCACCGGCCAGGCCGGCAACCACCTCGGCGGGAGACGACTGGCCCGCGCTGAGGACGAGATCCAGCGGAACGCCGACCTTGACCGCGCGCTTCTGCAGCTTTGCCGCCAGCGCGAGCGCCGGTTGGGACAGGGGGACGCCTTCGGTGACCGACCGGCGGCCCTTCTCGACGTCCTTGATCCTGTCCCAGTTCGTCTCGACGGCGGCGGCGCCGTCCACCGTCACCGACCCGAAGACATGCGGATGCCGGCGGACGAGCTTGTCGGTCAGGCCCGCGGCCACGTCGTCGATGTCCCAGGCCGCCTCCCGGGCCGCAGCGCCGTTGCAACCAGTCTCGTCCCGGGCGGCATCGTCCCGGGCGGCATCGCCGTCACCCGTGCTGTCGGCCCGCCCGTTGCTCTCGGCTGCGATCCGGGCGTGGAACAGCACCTGCATGAGCACATCGCCGAGCTCCTCGCGCAGGTCGGCGTGGTTGCCGTCCTCGATCGCCTGATACGCCTCGTACGCCTCCTCCAACAGGTAGGAGGCGAGCGAGGTATGGGTCTGCTCGGCGTCCCATGGACAGCCGCCGGGAGAGCGCAAGCGGTCCATCACGGCGACCGCGTCCAGGAGCCTGGCACCAGGCAGGTCACGCGATCCCTCGACAACCGTCACGGTGAGGTCCACACCGGCCGAGGCTGCGAGCACGTCAAGCAGTTCCCGGTCACCGGTCGGCTCCACCTCACCGGCCCGAGCCACCTCACCGGCCCGAAGCGTCCCGCCGGCACGAGCCGCCTCACCGATCCGAGCCGTTTCACCGATCCGAGCCGTTTCACCGCCCGCGGCCGCGAGCCACACCACGGACCGGGACGGGTCGGCGCACGCGCGCTTTCGCAGCGCCTCGACGGCAGCGGGAGCGTCCGAGCCCGCGTCCGCCACCACCTCGACCGGAATGCCCGCCGCGACGAGGGCGGCGCGCTGGGGATGGTCGACTGATCCGCAGCAGACCGCACCGGCGGTGCGCAGCAGGTCCCAGGTGCCGGCGTCGAGCAACCCGGGTGCGACCCGGGGGCTCGTCACGACGACGGCGATACTCGCGGTCACCGGATGACCGCGATCGCGCTGACTGTCACCAGCACGGCCGGACCACCGCTTCGACAACGTCGGCTGTTCGGGAACATCGGCTGGAAGTAATTCACTGGCCTATCGAGATTCCCGAGCCCAGCGGTGGCTCGGGCGCCGGCGTCGTCGCGACCGAAACATCCGCGGCAACCACCGCGAGCTGGGCGGAGTCCCAGCTGCCGAACCTCGGGTTGATCGAGACCGGTTCCCGGTCCGCGACCTCGCGAAGTTTCGTGTGCAGGACGGGGTTGCGTTGCTCCTCGGCCAACCACCGGACGAGGTAGGGCTGGGCCTGGGCAAAACTCAGCGGAATCTTCCCAACCTGCTTGACGATCTTGTCGTAGACGTCGCGGGCCTGTTTTTCGGACGCGATCACATCCGGGGTCAGCCGGTCGGTGATCGCCAGCTCGAGGACGTTGGAACGCGCGGCAGCCCGCAGGTCCTGGCGGGCTATGCCACTCTGCGCCGCCCGCTGCTCGAAGGCCGCGACGCTGCCGAACTGGAGCAGGCCGTACGCCTGGTAGTAGGCGTCGAGGTCCTGGTCGGTCACTGTGACCCCGAGGCTGTGGGCCTCCCGCTCGAGCAGGTTGAGCTGGACGAGCGTGGTGAGCGCACGCCGCTGCAGCTCGCCGCGTTCGATCGGCGCGACGGCCTGGGCGGTGCGGTCGTCGGCCTGGCCGGTCGCACCGGCCGACCGGCTGGCGGCCAGACCGCGATCGACGACGTCACGCAGGGTCGAGGTCTTGATCGTCTCATCGCCGACCTGTGCGGCGGAGCCCGCATGAGTGGTGCATGCGGACGCGGTAAGGACCACCAACGCCGCACCGGCAAGAACACGGCGAGCGACAGAACGGGGCTTCACGGCTGTGACCGTATCGACTCGCTGCCCGCCGCGCACACCCGGTCCACTCCGTCCATTCCGTCCGCTCCGTCCACTCGTGCATGCCAACCCGTCACATCCCGGCCGAAGCCCGGCCGGAAGGCGATTCCCGCCCGCGTCCCGCCCGTACGGCGGGACGGGCAGCGGGCGGGTCAGCGAGATGCGGCCGTAGCCGCTGCCGCGACCGAGTCACCCGCGACCGCTTCCAGCAGGCCCGCAGCCCAGGTAAGGATGGCACGGTCACGCAACGGGCGGGCACCGATACGGGGGGTCTCTGCCGGTACCGGCACGAGGATCGTCCGTACCGCCGGCTTGACCACGGCTCCCTTGTACAGCCGCTGGAGGCGCATGGTCTGGCTTTCGCGCAGCTCCAGCGGAGCGAACCGGATCTGACGGCCCGCCACGGTGATCTCGGTGACGCCGTGGCTGCGGGCCAGTACCCGCAGGGATGCGACCGCCAGCAGGTTCTCGGCCTGCTCGGGCAGCATCCCGTAACGGTCGAGAAGCTCAGCGCGGACCTCGGCGATGTCGTCGTCCGAAGCAGCGGCGGCCAGACGCCGGTAGGCGTCCAGGCGCAGCCGCTCGCTGGGGACGTAATCATGCGGCAGGCTCGCGTTCACCGGGAGTTCGACCTTGACCTCGGGAGGTTCCTCGACCGCGGTGCCTTTGAAGTTGGCAACGGCCTCACCGACCATCCGCACGTAGAGGTCGAAGCCGACCGACGCGATATGCCCGGATTGCTCCCCGCCGAGCAGGTTGCCCGCCCCGCGGATCTCCAGGTCCTTCATGGCCACGGCCATTCCGGCACCGAGGTCGGAATGCTGGGCAATCGTGGCGAGCCGGTCGTGCGCGGTTTCGGTGAGTGGCTTGTCCGGAGAATAAAGGAAATAGGCGTAAGCACGTTCCCGGCCCCGACCCACGCGCCCCCGCAACTGGTGCAGCTGGGACAGCCCGAACACGTCGGCGCGTTCCACGATGAGCGTGTTGGCGTTGGAGATGTCCAGCCCGGACTCGACGATCGTGGTACATACCAGAACGTCGAACTTCTTTTCCCAGAACGCGACCATCACCTGCTCGAGGGCGTCCTCGCCCATCTGGCCGTGGGCGGTGGCGATGCGCGCCTCGGGAACGAGATCGCGCAGCCTCGCCGCAGCCGCGTCGATCGACTCCACCCGGTTGTGGATGAAGAAAACCTGCCCCTCCCGCAGCAGTTCGCGGCGGATCGCGGCGGCGACCTGCCGGTTGTCACTCGGGCCGACGAAGGTCAGGATCGGATGCCGCTCCTCCGGCGGGGTGTCGATGGTCGACAGCTCCCGGATGCCGGTGATCGACATTTCCAGCGTCCGTGGGATCGGGGTGGCGCTCATGGTGAGCACGTCCACCGCGGTCCGCATCTTCTTCAGGTATTCCTTGTGTTCGACGCCGAAACGCTGCTCCTCGTCGACGATCACCAGGCCGAGGTCCTTGAAATGGGATCCGGACGACAGCAGCCGATGAGTTCCGATCACCACGTCGACACTGCCTTCGGTAAGCCCGTCCAGCACGGCCTTCTGCTCGGACACGGAATTGAAGCGCGACACCGCCCGTACGTTCACGGGAAACGCGGCATACCGCTCAGAGAATGTCTGGAAATGTTGCTGGACAAGCAGTGTCGTCGGAACGAGTACGGCGACCTGCTTACCGTCCTGCACCGCTTTGAAAGCCGCGCGCACCGCGATCTCGGTCTTGCCGTAGCCGACGTCGCCGCAGATGACCCGGTCCATCGGGACGGGTTTGCGCATGTCGGCCTTGACATCCTCGATGGCCGAGAGCTGGTCGGGAGTCTCTCGGAACGGGAAGGCGTCCTCCAGCTCCCGCTGCCACGGGGTGTCCGGGCCAAAGGCGTATCCTGGCGCGGCCATCCGCGCGCTGTACAGGCGGATCAGCTCACCGGCGATCTCCTTGACGGCCTTGCGGGCACGTCCCTTGCGCTTGGCCCAGTCGGCACCGCCGATCCGGTCGAGACTCGGGCCCTCCCCCCCGACATAACGGGTGACCTGTTCGAGCTGGTCGGTCGGGACGTACAGGCGGTCACCCTTCGCATACTCGAGGACGAGGTACTCCCGGGTGGCACCGGCAACGGTTCGTGTCACCATCTCGACGTAACGACCGACCCCGTGGGCGTCGTGGACGACCAGGTCGCCGGAGCGCAGCGCAAGCGGGTCGATGCCCTTGCGGCGCCGGTGCGGCATCCGGCGCATGTCACGGGTGGTCACGCCACGCTGGCCGGCGAGGTCTGTTTCGGTCAGGACCGCGATCCCCAGCAGGTCGCTGGTGAAGCCGGTACCCAGCTGACCGCAGGTGACCGTGGCGACGCCACGAGCAAGATCGGCATCCTCGGCGAGGCGAGCGCCCAGATCGGCGTCCCGCAGCAGCTCGACGAGCCGCTGGGCGGGACCATGCCCTTCGGTAATCAGCAGAACACGCCAGGAATCGGCAAGCCATCCCTTGATGTCAGCGAGTGCTCTGGCGGTGTCGCCGTGGTAGGCGATAGCTGGACGCAGACTGGAGAGCACCGAGTGGTCGTCGAGATCCTCCTCGCCTGCGACGCCGTCCTGCCCCCGGTAATCGCCGAACCGGCCGTCGCCGGACCGGCCGTCGCCGAACCGATTGCCGCCTGGTCGGTCGTCGATGGTGACACCGGCGCCACCGAACGGGCTGATCGACCACCACGGCAGGCCGATCTCGGCAGCGCGCTGGCGCACCTGCGCGATCGAACGGTAGGCCGCCGCGCCGAGGTCGATCGGAGCGCTGCCGCCGACAGCGGCCGTGCTCCAGGACGCTTCCAGGAACTCGTGGCTCGTGCGCACCAGCTCGGCCGCGCGAGCGCGGACCCGTTCGGGGTCGCACACCAGCACATGCGTGCCGGCGGGCAGGTCGTCGAGCATGAGCACCATCTCGTCGGAGAGCATCGGCGCGAGCGCCTCCATGCCGTCCACCGGAATACCATCCGCGATCTTGTCGAGCATGTCGAGGAGCTCGGGATGCAGTCGCGCCAGCTCGCGGGCCCGGGTCCGGACCTGCGGAGTGAGCAGCAGTTCACGGCACGGCGGTGCGAACAGCCGGTGCCGGCCGTCCTGGCTGCCGGAAGGATCGGTCAGCGCCCGCTGGTCGGCTACCGAGAACGGCCGGATGTCCTCGACCTCATCACCGAAGAACTCCACCCTCAGCGGATGCTCCTCGGTCGGCGGGAAGACGTCGAGGATGCCACCGCGCACCGCGATCTCGCCACGCCGCTCTACCAGGTCCACCCGGTGGTAGGCGACGCCTACGAGCCTGTCCACGATTTCGTTGAGGTCGGCGCTGTCACCGACGCTCAACCTCACCGGTTCGAGATCGCCGAGGCCAGCGACCTGGGGCTGGAGGACGGCCCTCACCGGCGCCACCACAACCGACAGCGGCGGCTTGCCCGTGCTGTCGGGGTGGGCGAGCCGGCGCAACACGGCGAGGCGGAGTCCGACCGTGTCGGCCCGTGGGGACAGCCGTTCGTGCGGCAGGGTCTCCCAGCTCGGGAACACCGCGACCGTCTGCGGATCGATCAGGCTCGACAGCGCCGCGGCAAGATCGTCAGCTTCCCGTCCGGTGGCGGTGACGGCCAGTACCGTCCGCCCGGCCCGGACCGCGAGCGCGGCGGCGGCGAACGGTCGCAGCGCAGCCGGAGCCGACAGGTCCAGCCGGGGTTCACCGACTGCGGCGACCGCGCGTGCCAGGGCCGGATCCGCACCTGGGGTGGCGGTAAGGGCGTCCAACAGCGGGGCGAGGGTCATAAGAGCGTCCGAACCTCTCGGGAACAGCGCACATTACAAACGGACGGCAAAGTACAGATGGACACACAGTGTCACGAACTGGGGCGCTCCTTGTGTACCGGACCGTTCTCCGCGGGACAGTGCCCGACGTACACGACCGCGTTCCCCCTATTTTACGCGCCGGGGAATCGGCACACCCAGGAGGTGGGGCTCACCGCGACACAGCCGAGCCTGACAGCGAAGCGGGCGAGGGTAGCAGCAGGCCCGGACAGCAGTGTTCCACCTGGCCAACCGCGCGGGCGGGGGTCGGCCAGCGCCACCGCAAACGCCTTACCAGAGACGTTTGTACTCGCTGGCAGCCAGCGGTTGACAGTCGGATTGATCAGAGCTGATCGTACGTCACCCACTTGATCTTCATTGAAATACGCTTCGTAGGCAAGTACGTCGGCATTGCATACAAAGGCCTTGTGTATCTTTGCGACGAACAGGGCATTGTCACCGCCGGCCTGACCGAATGACCCGGCCTTCGAACCCTGATCCGGAACCGGCTGGCGTCACTTGCCAGGCGATCAGCGCGAGGATCACGGCGGCGAGGACGGCGAGGACGGACCGGAGCAGGTCGGGTCAGGCCAGGCCGGCAAATCCACTACCGGCGAACCCCTAACTCTGCTTGCCGGTGGGACGGGCATAGCGGTCGGTGGCCTCCGCGTCGGCGGTCGTGCGGCGCGCAGCATCCACCAGTGGCCGGGGCACCGGGCCTGCCGGTGCGGCACCGCGGCTCACCGTGGTGTTGGCGGAACCGACAGCAGCCTCTCCGCGTGACGCGCCCGGTGACGGGGCAACACGTGCGACGGCAGCCGGCGACGAAACGCCCCGTGACGAAGCAGCACCACGGTCGGTGGACCGGCGCAGGCCCGGACGTCCGTCGTGAACCACACCCACCATCCGCTCGGACAGCGCCGGCCAGTCCCGTAGGACCCGCGACAGCTCCTTGATCCGCGTTTCGCCGGTCGCGACCACGATGACGGCATCCGCCTGCATGGCGGACGCCGCCGTCATCGGAAGATCGACAAGAGCCGGGGTCAACACGATGACGAGATCGACGACCGGCGCCCGGTCCGCCAGGATGGGTGCGAGACCACCGGGCCGGGCCGCCCGGGCCGGTGCGACCCGGTTGTACAACAGATGGCCGTTGCCACCACCGGACGAACGCGCCATGCAGGTCGGTTCATGGGCCCACCGGGGCAGCTCACCGGATACAGCCGGCGGCAGGCGTTCCAGGGCACCGCGGACGTCCGGAACAGGCGAGGCATCCAGGATCAGCACGATTCCCTGGTCGTCCGACCAGTTCGCCGACACCGCCGCGACCAGGTCGGGCGCCAGGTCGCCCGGCCCGGCCGGGGTAAGGGCGATGACCTTCCCGGTCGGCGCCAGCACCGAGGACATGGCGGCGACAAGCCTGTCGGTCGGCAGGCCGCCGCCACGCCCGCCGGGAATATCCGCGATCAGTGGGACACCCAGGACGTCAGCCGCGGCCCGGCCGTCCAGAACCGTCGGCCGGCGCAGGTAGGCGCACCAGACCACGACCACCGCCAGCAGCAGGGCGGCCAGGGCACCGGCGAGCACGTTACGGAACAGCTTCGGGGTGACCCGGCCGACCGAGTGTGCGGACTCCGCGAGAGTCACCGAAGCCGCGCTCAGAGCGGCGTTGACCTGAACCTCGGAGATCCGTCGGTTGAATTCGGTGACCTGCGCGTCGAGGTTACTGATCTGGGCGGCGAGAGCCTGGCCGTCGGCCTTCCTCGGCAGCGCGGCCTGCTGTGCCTCCAGCTGCCTGAGGTTCTGGGAGATCTCGTCACGCCGCTCCGTCAGCTTGTTGACCGTGCTGCTGCCGTTCGCTCCGTACTGGGCGAGGAGCTGCTGATAGGCAGCCTCGGCAACCTGGACGAGACGTACCGACTTCTCCTCGGTACTGTCCCTGCCGGCGATCGTGAAGAAGTAACCCTCGTCGGACGCAGTGACCTTCACCTGCTTGGCCACCGTGCGCCACGGCACCTTCAGCTGCTTGGAGATCAGATCCAGTGCTGCGGTGGAGCCTGCGAGCTGGGCCTGCGTCTGGACGACCCGGGTGGCGTCGACCGAGTCCGAGCCGCCTCCGAACGCCACGTCGGAGGTGTTCAGGAACACCCGTCCGGTTGCCTCGAACTGAGGGGCCTGCTGCTTGCTCACGATGAGCACGAAAGCCGTACCGGCGATGATCGCGAGGACGATCGCCAGCCACCGGCGCCTGAGGATCCGCAGCAGCGACACCCTGGGAAGACCTCGCTCCGTCTCGGCGCGCGGCTGGGCGGCTCTGCTCACCGGAACCTCCTCCCCAACCCGCGAGAGAACGCAAGATCACCGGAGAACGCGGGGAAACGGAGGAGGCGGACGCCCCCGTACCACCGGTCCTGCGCAAACATCGCAGCCCCCTGGATTCCTCGGGGCCTCCCGAAACCCCCCGGATCCGACAGGAACCCCGAGCGCGAGAAACCCGATGACCGCACCGTCCTTAGCCACTGAAAGTACACGGTGCACCGGCCACACGTTTCCGGACCAACGGAACCAATTGGTGAGCATAGGTGATCACAAAAAGTAACAGACGTAAGCCTAGAATGCCACAAGTAAGAGCGTCCGGCGATAGGGGCACGGATCATCGATCCGGATCGGAGTGCGGCCTGCGGCCCCACCGGCCACGCCCGATGCCTCACCCCGGCGGCAATCCCGTGTGCTCCGACCGCGAAGTCCGCTCGGCAAGCTCCCATAGGCCGGGATCGGTCACCATCAGATTGCTCTCAGTAATTCGAAGCTTCCAGGACCTCCCAGATCGGCTTCCAGACCCCGGATCCGGCAGGAAACTCAAGCACGAAAAAAATGATCGCGCCGCCTTCGGCCCTTAGCACACAACCGGTCGGGGAACCGGCACGATGAACTTGCCGCCCCTACGGGCGAACGCAGCCTGCTGATCCATGATCTCGTCTCTGACGTTCCAGGCCAGCAGGAGCAGGTAATGCGGCTGGCGCTGGACCAGGACAGCGGGGTCGAGGATCGGCGTGCGCGCGCCCGGGATGTACTTGCCCTGCTTATGGACGTTGCGATCGACCACGTACTGCACAAGATCGGTGGTGATACCGCTGGAGTTCAGCAGTGTGGCCCCCTTGGCCGCGGCGCCGTAGGCAGCCACGCTCCGCCCGTGCGCGCGCAGCTCACGCAGGAGGTTCAGCAGCTCGTCCTGCAGCTCGCGCACGTCGTCGGCGAAGCTTGCGTACCGGTCGAAGGTGTCCAGACCCGCTGCGCGCTCGCTGTCGAGATACTCGCGCACCCGCGGGTTGGGCGTCTCGGCCTGGCTCAGCCGCCAGCGCAGCGTGCCGCCATGGAGCTCGGGGAACTCCTCCACCCCTGTCAGGTACAGACCGTGACGACGCATCAACGCATCCACGGCGATGGTGGAGAAATAGCAGAAGTGCTCGTGGTAGACGGTGTCGAACTCGGTGTGATCGAGCAGCGCCCCGACGCCCGGGTTCTCCACTTCGACGATCCCGTCGTCGGCGAGCAGGACGGACATGCCCTCGACGAAGCTGTTCAGGTCGGGAACGTGTGCCAGTACGTTGTTGGCGATGATGACGTCCGCGCGCAGCCCCTGGGCAACGAGTGACCGGGCAAGCTCGGCGTCGAAGAACTCCGCGAGAGTCGGCACGCCGATCTCGCGGGCGGCGGACGCGGGCCCGGGCGACGGCTCGATGCCGAGCACCGGGATCCCGCGCTCGACGAACGCCCGCAGCAGATAGCCGTCGTTACTTGCGATCTCCACGACCAGGCTGTCGGGACCGAGGTTGCGACTGGCGATCAGGTCCCTCACGTGCTTGTCGGCATGCCGGCAGAGCGTGTCGCTAAACGACGAGAAGTACGGGTAGCCGGCGTCGAAAATCTCCTCCACCGGTAGGGCGTGGGTGAGCTGGACCAGGGCACAGAACTCGCAGAAACCGACCTCGAGGGGGAAGACGGGCTCGGGCTCGGTGAGGTCGTCGGGCCGCAGCAGCCGGTTGGCGATCGGAGTCCGGCCCAGGGAGAGGAACGGGCGTGGCGGCAGCCCACCGCACGAGCGACAGGTCTCGACCGGTACAGCCGCCACCTGTGCTCGGATCTGTGCCTGACCAACGGACTCGACTGACATGCGATCCCCTACCTGGCTTTCGATCGGCACCTGGTTCTGATCGGTTCTGATCAGCAATTAGCCGTGATCGGTAATTGCGGTCCACGCAAAAATCGACCGCCGTGTCCACCGAAAGCGACGGTCACTGGCGTGTCCACCAAGAGCAATGGTCACTGGACGGGTTTTCCACCGGATCGACATGGCGTACAGGAACGTACCGGAAGAAAAGATGAAACGCTCGTACGAACAACGTGGCGCCCATCACGGGAATTGCCGACCAGAGCGATTACACTCGCCATGGAGCATGCCGCCATCGGGCATGTCACGACCCGCTCGCGGCCTGCTCGGGAAGTCATGATAGTGGCTTGGCCGAGGTTTCTGACGAGGTCAGTGGCTGTGAGGAATCAGTCAACCGGCAGCGGTCGGAGATCAGGCAAGCGGTAGCCAGGCGTCCACCACGAACACGTCGGCGAGCCCAGTCGGTTCTGACAACCATCCAAAGCCTCCGGTACTCGTCAGTGACCCGAGGACCTGGGTCTCCCGGACCTCCCGGATCGGCTTCCGGACCTCCCGGATCGGCTTCGACGCTCCGGCAGGAACCCCGGGCGCGAGAAAGCATGATCGCGCCGCCTTTGGCCCCTAGCACGTCCAGAAAAGATCGCCGTCGACCTGGCCGGTCTCGATCAGGTACTGAAGCTGCCTGATCCGGGTGTGCCCACGGCCGGTGAACGTTTCACTATCGAGCCGGACGTGCGCGAAGAGATCGTGGAGTTGCCGTACCCCCCGCGAAGCGTCCCAGTCACAGGAGAAACCGGGAAGAGCAATATCGATCTTGTTGAAGTCGACTCGATAGCTGCGGTTGTCGTCACCGTTGTCGCCGAAGCTCAGCCGGCAGCCCGTGAACACGCTCGCAACCATGTCCGCGATCTCCTTCACCTGGTAATTCTGGACGCTGCTACCGACGTTGAACACCTCGTTGTGGACGGCGTCACGCGGTGCGGCCAACACGCACCGGACGGCCTTGGCAATGTCGAGAGCATGAACCAGCGGACGCCACGGCGTCCCGTCGCTGGTCATGGCGATCTCATCGGTCGTCCACGCCAACCCGCAGAGGTTGTTCAGGACGATGTCGAACCGCATCCGCGGAGAGGCGCCATACGCCGTGGCGTTCCGCATGAAGGTGGGCGAGAAACCATCGTCGGCCAGGGCCGTGACGTCCCGCTCGACGAGAACCTTGCACCGCGCGTACAGAGTCTGCGGGTTGACCGGCGACGTCTCAGTGAGATCCACATCCTCAGCCACCCCATACACGCTGCATGACGACATATACACGAAACGCGACACATTCGCCTGCTTGGCAAGCCTCGCCAGCCGGACAGATCCAGCGTGGTTGATCCTCTCGGTGACCTCCGGCGCGAGCTCACCGAGAGGATCGTTCGACAGCTCGGCCATGTGCACGACCGCGTCCATACCCGAAAGATCACGCAGGGTCACTTGCCGGAGGTCCCTGTCGAGGGTGTACGGAGTGTGGTCACCACTGCGGTAGAGCCAGCCGGACCGGTAGTACCCGGTGTCCAGGCCGACGACCTCGTGACCGGCACGCATCAGCTCAGGCGCGACAAGACAACCCAGATAGCCCTCCGAACCGGTGACGAGCACCTTCATCGGCATGTCCTCTCACGACCCCCAACCCTCCTGCTGACAGGAGACCGTACCCAGCAGGCGACCCGGACGAGCCGTCCGGGAGGCCCAGGTCCCCGGGTCTCCAGGCTCTGTCTGGCGGATATTGGTCGTCTGGGCGCCGATCCGCGCGATTGAAGATCCACCGGACAGGCCTGGGACGGTTTCAGGGCACGGGCTACGGTGGTTGCCATGCCCGGAGTGCGCCCCTATGAACACGGCGTCACGATTACCTTGCCAAGAGCAACGGCAATATACGGTCACGCTCTGCACCCGCTGTACACGGCCCGGAAAAGTCGCAGTCGACCCGTCGAAGAAGGGCAGGATCCCGAAAGCCGGCCGCCGGTGACCGTCGTTCCCGCGTACCGCGAGGCGGCCGTGATCGGGACCAGACTCGACGAACTGGTCCTCGACGGACTGATCCGCAACGGTCGTCCCGACCCGCTGGAGATCAACATCGTCGCGGACGAGCCGGCCACCGCCGATTCCCACCGGACGTGGCTCTCGGCGGGGTTCGGCATTTTCTCGTCCGGAAGCGACCCGCCGGGTGACCAAAACCCGAACGGCAGGTCGTCCCCCGCCTCATCACCACCGCCGGCGAAGTTGGCGGTGAATCGTACCTTGTGAGCAGACCTGAAATGACTTCCCGCCCCGACAACCAGTTCTCTCGTTCCGCCCCCACCTGCCCGGGTGTCGTGGCAGGTTCTCCGGAAAGCGGAGTCGATGCGTCATCGTGGTCGTTCCGCCGAAGGCAAGATCCATCGGGTGAAAGGTGGTACTGGTGAAAATCAAGCGCTTCAACATGCGGATGGGCGACGACCAGCCGCCGCACAGCGACCCTCCCACGGCCGGGAGGTAGCCGCCGATGTTGGAGATGACCGCCGGGCGGCCCGCTGACGGACATGGCTACCGGATACTCGCCCTCGGCGCGCACGCGGACGACGTGGAGATCGGCGCGGGCGGCACGATTGTCCAACTCCTTGCGCAACACCCGACCGCGTCCGTGCACTGGGTGGTCTTCGCCAGCTCGGGCGAGCGGGGTAACGAAGCCGAAAGCAGCGCCCGGGACCTGCTGGGGACCTCGCTGGGCTCCCTGCACCTGCACGAGGTCCGTGACGGCTTTCTGCCGCGGGAATGGGGCGGCGTGAAGGAGGTACTGCTCCAGATCGCCCGCCAGGTCAGCCCGGATGTCGTCTTTGCACCGTCCCTGTCGGACGCACATCAGGACCACCGGACTCTCGCGGAGCTCGCCTGGCAGGCATTTCGCGGGACGCTGATCCTCAGCTACGAAATCCCCAAATGGGACGGCGACATGATGCAGCCCTCCTTGTACGTTCCGCTGTCCGAGGAGACCGTCACGGCCAAACTCGCGCACATCACCCAGCATTTCCCCAGTCAGAAGGACAAACCCTGGTTCGACGAGGAGACCTTCCGGGCGATGTTGCGGCTGCGCGGGGTCGAGTGTGGTACCCGCTATGCCGAGGCGTTCGACGCCCGTAAGGTCGTCTTCAGATGGTGATCGGCGGCTGCGAGCGGCACAGCTGTAGTCCCCGCTCAGCGGACCACAGCCGGCGACCATGCCTGCGAGACGAGGATGCGCGGCGCGCCTGAACCGTCCGCCGGCTCGACCCAGGTGTCGGTGGTCGCGGCCGCGCTCCCGTCCCGCGGCAACCCGTAGGCGACCGTGTCGTTGTCGAACCAGGCGATCTGGTCGTCGACGCTGCGCTTGTCCGCCAGCTCCGTGCGCTGCATCGTCTTCAGATCGAGCACGGTTGCCCGCCACTGCACCGGACCGTCGTTCCCGGTGACCCGCTGTTTGAAGGCAATGCGGGTGCCGTCGGGCGACAGCGACGGGCACTCCACATTGCTCGTGAGAGCGTGCACCTGCTTCGTCCGGATGCTGCCACGGACCAGGTAGGTGGTGCCGCCGGTCGCGAACGTCGCGTAGAAGGTGTCGTCGTCCGAGGCGAACGTCATACCCCAGAAGTTCTGATCCACCGGGTTGATCCGCTGACCGTCCCGGAATACCGCGAACTGCTCGAGATTGCCCAGCTCGCGCTGTTCACGGACATCATAAAGGGTGGTGGCTGTGGAGAAGGCCGGGCCGGCGTAGGAGTGGCCCGACACGAACACGGTGACCGCGGCCAGATGGCCGTTGTGCGACAAGCGTGCCCGGCTCGGCGCACCGGCCACCCGGAAGCTGTGGGTGGGGCGAAGATCGGAACCAAACAGATACGCTTTGTAAGTGGTCACCACGCCACGTTCGGCGCCGAGACAGATACCGACGTCACCGGCGATGTCCACCCGATCGCACGACAGCGAGGTGACCTCCCGGGGGCCGGCAGGATCATTCAGCGGTACCATTGACACTCGGCCGTAGGAGGAGTCCCGGGCCGTGCTCCGGAAGACAATTTTCGGTTCTCCGGTCAGCAGGACCCCGCCGCTCTCCCCGGCAGATGCCGCGGAACGGCGTGGATCTGTCGCGTCGCGGTGAGCCACGTACAGTCCGTAGCTCACAGCCAGAACTACACACACCACCAGAACCGCTGTGAAAACGAGCAGACGCCGTCTGCGCTGCCGCGGCACCGGAGCGTCCGACTTCCGGGCGGCAGCAGGCTTGCGCGGCACGCCGGCCCGAGGCGATCTGAGTGAACGCGTGCGTGTCCCGGTTGGATCAGGCACCTGTGCCCGCGCCCCTTCCGTCATTTATTTTCCATCATTCACTTTCCATCATTGACTGACCTGAACGCCGCGGCACGGCTGAGCACGGCCACCGCCAGAACGCATCCGACAGCTCCGGATCCACCGGCCAGCCAGAGCGCCGGCCGAGCACCGTAGAACGTCCACACCGCTCCGAACCCGACGGAAGCCGCCAACTGGCCGAGCGTCACGCCGGTCTGCAGAAGCGCGATCCCGGTGGTCCGCGACCCGGGCGGGAGCAGCGCGCTCGCGGCCGCCGGCAGGATGCCGTCGGTCGCCGCATAAAAGGCCCCGAGCAGCGCCAGGCAACCGACCAGCGTGGCGACGCCCGGCCGCGGTACGAGGAGCACCAGGTAGACGGTGACCAACGCCGCATAACCTGTGATCAGCATCCGTGCGCGGCCGACCCGGTCGGCGATCCGTCCCAGCGGAACGGCCAGGCCGAGGTACACGCACGACGTCCCCGCCGCGAGCAGCGGGAAGTAGTACGCCGCGAGATCCACCTCCTGTTGGAGGCGAAGGTATATGAAACCATCACCGATCGCGCACAAAGACAGGACGACAGCCGCGATGACAAGCGTACGGTAGCCACTATCGGCCAGTAGAGCAACCGCGGCCCGTAGAGGACGCGTGGGATAACCGAGTAGGTCGTCTTCGTCCGGTGCGCCCGCCGGCGCCGGTACGGTGCCAGGTGCCACAGCGTCAGGTGCCACAGCGTCAGACAGCACCGGGTCAGACACCATCGGGTCACCGGTGGTGTCGCCATCGGGCACGACATCCGCCGTACCCGGTGGATGTCGCTCGACCAGAAGGACGATCACGGCGACGCCGATCAGCGCCACACACGCGCTCACGACGAAGACCAGGTCATACGAATCAGGTGACGCGGCCAGAAGCATAAAGGCGACGAACGGCCCGAGCATCGCACCGACCGTGTCCATCGCCCGGTGAACGCCGAAAACGAACCCGAGGTCGCTCTCCCGAGCGGCAAGTGACAGCAGGGCATCCCGCGGGGCTGTCCGCAGACCCTTGCCTATCCGGTCGCCGGCCAGCGACCCGGAGACCACCACCGGGGACGTGGCCCCCACCACCAGTGCGCCCTTTGCAAGGGCGGACATGGCGTACCCGACTGCGGCGACGTCACGGTGGCGCATCCATCGGTCGGACGCCAGGCCGCTCACCAGCCGTACGAGCACGCTCGCACCCTGATAGAAACCGTTCACCAGCCCGTACTGGAACGGGCTGAAGCCTAGCGTGCCCACCAGATAGAGCGGCAGGACGGCGGTGACCATCTCGGTCGACAGGTCGGTGAGGAGGCTGGTGAGGCCGAGCAGCAACACCGTGGAACCGACAGCCCGGCGGACCCGCCGAGCGGCCCCGCCCCTCTCGGCGTGAGCGAGGGTCGTCCCGTCCGCGGAAATGGCCGCCGGAGCGGTCCCGAATGCGCCTGACTGCGGGGGGTCTGATGGACGGTCACGCAAAGTCGTATACATGGCCTCCCCCCTCGCCACAGACAGGCTAGGCCATGCAATATCGATCTTTAACACCGCATGGAACACCGAAGCGGACGCCGCGTCACAGACGAGGGACCGGTGCGCACAACACCGGGCCTTTCCGATTCCCACCGACAGCGCGCCGTCTATCCGACCGCCGATCCACCGGGTCCGCCCAGGGCGTCACATCCGAAGTCTCAGGCGACCCGGGGACCTTGGTCTCCCATGCCTCGAACACGAAAGAAGCCAGAAAGAAGCATGGCCGCGCTGCCTTCGACCTTACTAGACACGCGAGAACACTTATCGTGATCGATTATATGCAAAAAGTTACACTTCCTCAAAGATTTCCTTTCTTAGTCAAATAGATGCGCAATCTAAGAACATCAGATACACAACGTCAATCAATCAAACCAACACATCAACAGCACTCTACGCAATATCATGATTACGCTTAGTAGGTATGGAGGAATGACGCTACTGTCATCGCGGGGAACCAAAGCCGTAATCACGGCTCAAGGAGGAGAATTCACAGTGGGCTCACATCGTCGTCTGGGCGGACGGTTCATGCCTCTACTCGCCGGAGCAGCTGTGGCAGCAGCCGGAGGGCTCGCCGGCTGTAAACCAACGGTCGATCCGGGGCTGACGTCAACACCCGCACCGTCGGTCTCCGTCAGTCTCGCCGCGACGCCCACCACCGATCCGTCCCCACAACCAGCCACACCACAGGCGGCAGCCACGGTGACTACGGCGACAGGCGCACCGAGCGTTTCAACAACGACCCAGCCCAGCGCTCAGGTCGTGGCGGCGCCCGCCGCACCCGCCACGTTCCCGAATGCCGGGAACACAGGGGTACCGGCCGGTGTGACGCTGATCGACTATACCGGCCCACGGGAGATCACCAAGGCCAACACCGTCATCCAGAACGTCCGGATCAAGGGCGGGAGCCGTATCATCATCTCCGCACCCGGAGTGGTGATCAGGAACAGCGTCATCTCGACCGGCGACACCTTCGGCGTCAGCGTGAACAACGACGATGTCCCCAACGCCTCGGTCGTGGTCGAGGATTCGGAGTTCGTGGGCAGCTACGATCCGAACCCGGCTGACGAGATGGCCATCCGGGGCAGGGGCTGGACGATCCGCCGAGTGGAGATCCGCGGCTTTCGTGACGGCGGCGGCATCGACGGCAACAACGTCATCGAGGACTCCTACATCCACGACTTCGTCGTCAGTTCGGCGTGCGAGCACGCCGACGGACTGCAGGGACTCGGCAACACCAGCAATATCACGATCAGGCACAACACGATCGACATGGCCCTGGACCACTGCATGGCGGGCGTGATCCAGCTCGGCACCGAGTTCGGCAGCAACCACAACGTGACTGTCGACGACAACTGGCTGGCCGGCGGATCGTGGATCTTCTACTCCAGTCTGCTTCCCGGCATTTCGAGCGACAATATCAAATTCACCAACAACCACCTCAGCAAAAAGTACTTCCCCAACTACGGGGTCTACGGCGTGTGCCACAACTGGATCGCCGGCATAGCCGGTGTCCAGTGGTCCGGCAACGTGGACGCCGACAGCGGAAAGGTTATTCAGGCACCGGTCACCTGAGACCGGAGGCGGATGTAATGCCGGACAGCGACCATTCATGAATACGGTGGCCCGGGGCGCGCCCCGGGCCACCGTATTCATGTCCGTACTTGTTCATGTCCGTACTTCCGTGCCGCTGCCGAGCACGGTTACCGGCGGTCCCACCGGCCGCTCACCACGGCGACCACACCGGCTCCCGCCAGCAGGGAGACCACGGCCGACGCCGCCACCTTCGTCCAGGCAGCCGGCCGTCGGCCCGCCCGCGGTCGCGTTCCCGCTTTCGCGTCAGCCCGGGCGACGCCCAACAAGTGATCATAGACGGCGACGTATCCGGGCGCCTGCAGACACCAGTCGAGAACCTCGGCAGCCCGCTCCCGACCCTTGCGGCCCAGCGTGCTACGGCGCTCGGGGTCGTCCAGGAGATCCGTGACAGCCCGGGCGAACCCCTCGAGGTCTCCCGGTTCGACGTAACAGGCCGCGTCACCGGCGGACACCCTGGTCTCGATGAGGTCGAAAGTGACGACCGGAACCCCGTAGGCCATGTACTCCATGGTCTTGTTCATCGTGGACACCTCGTTCAGCGGGTTCGCGGGGTCCGGACCGAGGCCGACCGCGGCGGTCCGCAGATACTTCTCAATCGTGGCGGCGTCCGCTCTGCCGGTGAAGGTCACGTAGTCGTCCAGGCCGAGCTCGGTGGACAGCACACGCAGATCCTCGAGGCAGTCACCGAAACCGAGCAGGGCGAGGTGGATATCCTCGCGGCCGTCCTTGTGGACGAGAATGTCGAGCACGTGCAGGACGGAATCAACGCCGTCCTGGGGGCCCATTACGCCGAGATAAACGATGAGGTGACGCCGTCCGCGACGCAGTTCCGGCGAGTCCACACCCGGCCGCATCCGATCGGTGTCCGGACCGCTGCGCACCACCGTCATGTCGTCACAGCCGCGCCCACCCCGCCCCATCGCCACCAGCCGGTAGGACTCGTTGGTCGAAATCACGTGGTCGGCAAAGCGGTAAGTGATGCCCTCAAGCAGGTAGAGGCCACGCAGCAGGAGGGGGGACGGGCGGTCGAATCGGGATCGGTAGACCTCCGGGCACAGATCGTGCTGATCGTAGACGAACTTCGCTCCGGCGAGCTTGTAGGGAGCGGCGAGCAGTGCATAGGTGTCCGGCGGGTTGCACGCCTGGATGACGTCGAAACCGATTTCGCGACGCACCCGGACGGACAGCCTGGCCGTCTTCAACCAGCACACGACGAATTCGGTCAGGTAGCCACGGACGCCGGGCTGGGTCGTCGGGGCGTCATACTTGTAAAGGCGGACGCCGTCGAGCTCCTGGTAACCGGGATCCTGTGGCCCCTTGGGACAGATAACCGAAACCGTGTAACCGGCCCGGACAAGCTCCTGGCATTCCAACCAGACCCGCCGGTCCAGCGGTACCGGCAGATTCTGCACGATAATCAGGACACGTTTGTTCACCTTCAGTCGCCCCCGGACGCCGGTGGCCCGGGCATCCGCCCGCCGCCACGCCTGGATTTCATGAACTTCCTCGTACCGAGCCGGTGGATCGGAGTCCCCGGTCAACCCGTGGTGGGCCATTTTCCGATGACAGGCGCCGGCGGATATCCCGGTTGCCATTCACGGCGGGCCTTCCAGACACCCACCCAGGCGTCAGCGGTCGGCACGGTCCGCCCTGATGCCGCTTTTGCCGCCTTCAGCCAGCGGGTGAGCACCGCCAGCGTCGCCCGTACGGCCACGCCAAGGGTCAGCAGGGCGAGCGCGCTCCGCCGACGCGCACCTGGCTCGAAGTGATCGCGTACGAACGTCACCTTCGCCCGCATCACCATGATCATTTTATCTGAGCGGCGAGCCGAGGACGCACCCACATGGTGGATGACGGTGGCGTCCGGAGTGATCACTGGGCGCCAGCCGGCGCGACGGGCCCGCACGCTGAGATCCGCGTCCTCCCCGTACATGAAATAACGGGGGTCGAAACCGCCGAGAGCGCCGAAAACCGACCGGCGGACCAGTAACAGGCAGCCAGTGACAACACCGACCTCGCGAACGCTGTCCCGACGCCACCGGCCCAGCGACTCCGGATCGAACAACGCCGAGCCCTTACGCCAGGTGCTCAGACCCAGGCCGAAACACACCAGGCTCCACAGCGTCGGAACACCCCAGCACGAGCTCGGGTCGAGCGTGCCGTCCGGTCGCAGCGTCCGGCCACCGTAGATGCCGTGTTCGGAGTGGGCCCGCGCGAACGCGAGCAGCGCACCGAGCGCGTCGTCCAGGACAACGGTGTCCGGGTTCAGCAACAGCAGATACTCACCTTTGGCGCGGTCCGTGGCGAGGTTGACGGCCCGCCCGAAACCGAGGTTGGTCCCGGACTCGACCACCTCGATGTCCGGGAAGGCGGCACGGATCCGCGCCGCGGAGGAGTCGGTCGACGCGTTGTCGACGACGATCACCTCATATGAGGTGTTCCGGGTCTGTTCACGCAGGGACTCCAGGCAGCCGACGGTGAGCTCCGCGGTGTTGTACGAGACGATCAGGACGGAAACCTCGACACCGCTCACTCCTGCTCACCCCGCTTTCCGACGACGCGCGCCGGCGCTCCCACCGCGATCGAGCCGGGTGGCAGCGACCGGGTCACCACGGAGCCCGCGCCTACGACGCAGCCGTCGCCGATCTCCACTCCGGCGGTGACGACCGCCCGGGCACCGAGCCAGACGTCACGGCCGATACGGACGTCGCGTTCACGCTTGGGCTGGTGCATGACCGGAACATCCGGGGCGATCTGGTAGTCGGAGGCCGTGACGAAGACCTCCGGACCGAACAGCGCATACTCTCCGATGTCGATGCGGCCGGCGTCGTTGCCCGCCCACAGGTAGCAACGTTCGCCGATGTGGGCGTGGTCGCCGATGCTGATCCGCTCGCCGTTGCGGATGGACACGTTGGGAGCCATCCGCACCCCCCGGCCGAGCGCGAGCCGTGCCTTCTGCCGGGTGTGGGAATAGGAATAGAAATGCAGGATACGGAACAGATGTGCGTAGGGGCGTGGGTCCAGTACGGACTTCAGGGCGTTGATCCGCCGCGCGACGACCGCGTTCCCGTCCACGGACGCGCTCATGCGGCCGTTCCGGTCACCCGGCTGCTGGCATCCCGTTCCCAGGTACCCAACTGCCCACGCCGCACCTTGCGCCGGGCCAGCAACTGGGCGGCGCCGGAGATGGCGACGTAGGCCGGAACAGCGGTGACCAGCGCCGGCTCGGCACTTACCACGGCAAGCCAGTCGGGCAGTCGACGGGCCCGCACCGGCGTCGCGGCGGCCGGAGCGAGGGCCAGCTGCCGCATCTGGATGTTGCCGGCGTATACCCGGATCTTGCGCAGCACCAGGTCACGGGCGGTACGTGCGGGACGGACGATGAACTCGGCCTCGTGAACGGTCCTGCGCTCGCCCGCCGCGAACCGGTGATATAGGAAGAAGTCGTCCGCGATCGCCTCCGGAAATCGGTCGAAACGGGCACGGCCCTGCTCGCTGACTCCCACCACACCGGAGCCGACGTGGTTGTCGCGGGCGTAGGGGAGCTTCAGCCAGATGCGGTAATAGTCCCGGACAGCCCGGCTCACGCCGGCCGTGGCGATCCGGATCCGCGGAGCGGCCGCAAGCACCCGGCCCTCCCGTAGCACCTCGGCCACCCGAAGAAGATCACTACCGCGGACCTCGATGTCAGCGTCCACATAGAAACGTGGGAAACCGGTCGTGGTCTCGTCACCGAGATTGAGGGCACCGGCTTTGCCCGGCCGGGGTGTCTCCACCACACGTGCCCCGGCTGCACGGGCAAGCTGCGCGGTGCGGTCGGTACAGCCGTTGCAGACGACGACGATATCGAGGTCCCCGGGGCGCACGCCGTCAGCGAGCCGCTCAAGGCAGCGGCCGATCACCGCCTCCTCATTGTGCGCGGGCACGACAACACTGGCGAGAACAGTCACGCAGCCACCTACCTAACCCCTGACCAAACCCTTGCGAAATACGCCTGCTGGGAACGAAATACGCCTGCTGGGACTACGCCTGCTGGGACGCTCAGTGCCCCGCCTGGCGGCGGGAACGCAGCGTCCGAGCAGCATCGATGAGCAGGGGTGGAGTCGCCCGGCGGGCGATATCCTGGGCGCGGGCCAGACCGCTGGGTCGAACCGCTTCACCGGGGCGTGCCTGGAACAACGTGGTGTGGTCCGGCGACACCTCGTCGGCCGGACGACCGTTGGTGTAGTAATACCAGGCCAGCGAACGCCGGGTGACGCCCTCGGGTGAACGCAACGGATCCGGATGACCGTGGTAGGAGTGGTCGGTGGTCGCGAAGACCACAAACCTGTTGAACAGCGGTGCAATACGGTGGACGGCCCTTGTCATTCCGCGGTCCCACAACTCCAGATGACCGCCCCAGGACTCGTCCCAGTCCTCGTTCAGGTACAGGAGGATGTTCAGCCGCCGGTCCACGCCAAGCCGGCGATGCCGATTGAAGTCCGCGTGCACCTTCAGGAAACCGCCACGGACGATCTGGTGCAGGCCGCCGCCGACGAGATGCGGGTCCGGCAGCAGACCCGAGATCCCGGTCAGGTCCTCAAGAAAGTCGAGAAAAGGACCGGAGTTGAACTGCTGAAGGACATGACGCAACGGCGTGGGCATGAGAACCTCGTCCGCCAGCGCGAGTTTGACCTCCTGGCTGGCGTCGAAACGCTGCCAGTCGGCGTCCCCCGGCTTCGGGAAGGCATTGACGACTTCATGCAGTATCTCGGCGGGCAGGAAATCGTCTATGACGACATGCCGGAAGGGCTGCGCCGTCTGAAAGGAGACACGGTACTTCTCCGCGAGCGGTTGAAGAGTCTCCCGGTCGAAATAGTAGTCGAACACAGTCTGCGGCAACGCAACCCCCCAAAACCGTGGGTAGCTCCGACAGCACCGCCGGAACAGCTACCCTTACTACACCCCGTGCGGTAGTGCACACTCCGTAAGGCAGTGCACCTGTACGTAGATGGCCCCACTTCAGCGCCCATACTGTAGACCATCCGGGTGCGACACCGGACACGGCGCATGCGGCAGAGGGTATCCATCGCACGTTCACCGACGGCACCGGACGCCGGTTCACCCACCGCAATGGCGCGCTTCACAGGGGGGAGTTGTCTGTCGATGACCATCGAAAACACAACGAGCAAAAAAACAGCAACCGGGAAACGGCCGCTACGCGTCCTCTACTCCTTCCCGCACACCCTCGGCCGACCGGGGATCTCCACGGCAGCATTTCACCAGGTCAGAAGCATGATCGATGCCGGTTTCGCGGTGACCGTGTACTGCACGAGCCTGGCCGCGGATCTCGACGGCGCGGCCGGTGTCGTCGAGACGATGGTCACCAGGGGCAGGCGGATTCCCCACCGGGCCATCGGTGTCCGCCGTGCCTACGGCTACCACGACAGGCGTACCGCCCGCGAACTCGCCACCCGCCCGTACGCCTATGACGTCGTGCACGCCTGGCCCCGCGGCTGCATCCACACGTTGCGGACAGCACACCGCATCGGTGTTCCCGGCCTCCGGGAAGTCTGCAGCCCACACAGCCGGTCCGCCTGTGGGCGGGCCGAACAGGAGGCCGCCGCATGCGGAATCCAGCTCCCCCGCGGGCACGCCCATCGCGGAACCACCGGCCACCTCCAGCGTGAGGACGCCGAGTACGACGCGGCAAGCACGCTGCTGTGCCCATCCGACTACGTCGTACAGACCTTCGTCGAGCACGGGGTCGCCGCCGACCGTCTGGTGCGGCACGCCTACGGCTACGACCCGACCCGTTTCTTTCCCACGGATCTCCCGCGCTCGCCGGGTCGTCCGTTCACCATGGTCTTCGCGGGACGGGGCGAGCCGAACAAGGGGCTGCACTACGCGCTGCGCGCGTGGCGGGACGCGGGCATCCCGGGCGAACTGCTCATCTGCGGTGTGATCATGCCCGAGTACCGCGCGAGCCTGGGTGAGCTGCTGCGTCTGCCCGGCGTCCGGGAACTCGGGTTCGTCGACGACCTCGGCGCACTCTTCCGGAGCGCGGACGCACTTGTGCTGCCCAGCGTCACCGAAGGAAGCGCACTCGTCACGCTGGAAGCTGCCGCTTGTGGCTGCGTCCCGGTGATTTCCGACGCCTGCGGAGCTCCGACCCGGCACCTGGTCGACGGGCTGGTCCACCGGGCGACGAACACCGCGGAGCTGGTCGAACACATCAAGCTGCTCGCCGAGGAGCCCGCGATGCTCACAAGGCTGCGGCAGAGTTGCCTGGACGCACGCGGCCAGCACACCTGGGACGCAGCAGGCATGCGCCTCGCCGAGGTCTACCGCACGGTGGCCCGTCCGCGACCTCCGCTCGGCGCCACCGTTGCCAACTGAGGGTCAGGGTTCTGACTGAGGGCCGGAGTCCCCGAGAGTCAGGGTGCGAGCTGAGGATCAGGCCTGACGGCGGGTTCGGCCGGTGGTGACGGTGACAGAGCCACCGGCCGAACTCCGGGCAGCAGGCGTGCGGCGTTGCCGGCGTACACCCGACGCAGCACCTCGGGGGAGAGATCGAGACCGTAGACGGCCCAGCGCCCTTGGGGCGGTGGAACCGACGGCGAATATGTGAAGTAGTCGTCGTCGGTCTCCAGGAGCCGGAAGAAGGCACGGTAGCCACCCGCGCTGGGAGGAAAGGTGTCCGTCCCGAACAGCACCCGGTCGGCGAAACGCTCGATGAACCGGCGGGCCACCCGCGGCTGGCGTCCCAGTTCGGCGGCGCGGGCCGAGATGTCGACGCACAGGTTCGGGTAGGAATCCAGCATCCGGGCGACCTCGCCGAGGTCCTCGGCCAGGCATCCGACGTGCGCCCCTACGAAGATCGTGCGAGGGTGGGCCGCCACCACCGACTCGAGCGCCTCAAGGAGCCGGGGCAGGCCCGGCCCGCGCAGGCCAGGCAGGGCGTTCAATCCGGTGGCCCGGGAGGCGGTCGGGTGACGGCGCAGCTCGTCGAGGCGTTCGTTGTGGCGATCGGGACGGTGGAAGAACGCCACGGGGTCACCGACGTGGATGAGAACCGGTAGTCCGAGCTGTGCGGCTGCCTCGAACACGTCGGAGAGCCTGGGATCGTCCGGCAGCACCAGGCGGCCCCGGCCGTCACGGACCCGCATCCCGAGGTCCTTCCACACCTTCAGCCCGCACGCACCGGCCCTCGCAGCGGCGTGTAACTGTGCAACCAGTTCCTCGGTCGGTCGCCGCGAACGCAGCAGCGTCCAGTCAAGGTGGCAGTAGGTGACGAATCTGCCGGGATGAGGCCGATCGTAGCGATCAAGATTGGCCTCCAGCTCCGCGCCCCACCGACCGTCCAGGTTGACGATGGTCGCGAGATTGAGCTCATCCATCATCGCCAGCAGCGCGCCGACGTCGTCGACCATCCAGGAGCCGTCCGAGCGCAACCAGCGGCCCAGGTGGTTGTGTGCGTCCACGGCGGGGAACGCGGCTCGGTGAATCTCGGAGCCGGGTACCCGCAGAGTCGGTCGGGGATCCCAACGCGACAACGGCGGGTCCGCGATACGCGCCCGGAGGAGAGCGACACCGGCTCTCTTGATGGCCCGCTGTGGATTCATAATCAGCCTTTCGAATGCGTGGCCGGGCGTGCCGCCCGCCATTGCCCGGCACGAACGAGCACACGCTCTGTCATCGGCAGAATGAACATGAAGCCGAGCACACCGAGCAGGAACACCATGCCGAGGGCGCGTTTGCTGTTGCCGGTTACCAGGGCGGCCCGGCCAGGCATCAGAGCAGGGACCGCCGTAAGACGGGCGTTCGAGCTCGGCGCGGCCGTCTCCTGGACGTCCTGGAGGGTCTCACCGACCTGCGTGACAAGCTCCCGCATCTTGGCAATCGCCACATCAGGGTCGCTGCTCCAGACGGTGACGATGACGGTCGGGGCATCCGGAGCCCCGGGATTCTCCGGAGTACCGATGGTCTCGGCCGCGACCACGTACTCGGCTCCCCGGGCCGCGTGATTGAGATCGACGACGAAGCCCCGGCCGTTGACCCGTTCGGCGACCACCCTCACGATCGTCTGATTGCTCAGGTTGAAGGCCTGGTAGGGGTTGGGCGCGCTCCCGGCCTGGGGAAACACCGCGAGCGCGGCGGTCGCCTCGTACGTGCCCCTGACCGACCGGACATGCAGCGCCCCGAAAACCACGAGCAGGCCGACGGCCACCACCACATACCACCGACGCACAGCCAGGGAGGGCAGGTTCCAGATCCCCGGATGCGGCAGGCTGACAACTGACCACGGCCGACTGACAGCCGGGTGCGCCGCGGACCTGTCGTCGATACGCCGCAGAGCCTCCAGCCGCATCAGCGCACCGACGCTTCCGATCAGCAGGAAGGCGGTCAGGAACACCATCGCGTAGCCGAGCGCGTCAAACGTGACAAAGGACGCCCCGACCGCGATGACGGAACCTGCCAGCGTCTGAGCGAGATTGCGCAGTTCGGGATCCTGGCTGTCACGCCGCAGGCGACGGGCCAGGACGAAGGTTCCGATGAACAACAGCAGCAGGACGCCGAGCCCGATGATACCGGTCTCGATCAGGTGCCCGAGGTATGCGTTGTCCAGCACCCGGTACTTCTCCGGCAGGAAGGTGCCGTAACCGCGCCCGAGCCAGAAGGAATGGTCGATGTAGACGCTCGCGGTGGCATAGTCGGCCGTCCGGCCGGCTGCGCTGTCGTCGTTACCGATGTTGAGAAACAGATCAAAGATCGTCCGCAGGGTTCCGGGGCTGGCCACCTGCATCGCGAGCAGGGCCACCGGGGACAGCAGCACGGCCCGCCGTCGCAGGCGCGCCGGCCAGGACGGCACCAGCACCAGCAGGGCGATACCGATGGTGAGAATGGCTGACCGCGACACCGACATCGGCAGGGTGAGACCGATCACGGCGACCTTGAACCACGCCCCCCGCCGCCCGTCCCGGGGTGCGTACAACGCGAAATGCAACGCGAGCGGCAGGATCGCCGCGAGGACGACCCCGAACTCGATCGGGTGGCTCGCCGTTCCGGCCACCCGGACCAGACCGTCACGCCCGGAGATGAAACTCTGGCTGCCACCGCTGAGACCGGGTATCCGGATGTAGGCGTTGATGTCGAAGTGAAAATAGAACTGGAGCAGCCCGAAAATCGCCAGCACCGTACCGGCGGTACACACCCGGCGGAGCAGGACGTCCAGACGTTCCCGGCTGGGAACGCCGTCGAGAATGGTGAACGCCAGGCCGAGCGCCGCGATGACCGTGAGCACCCCGCGGTCGGCCGCACGGATCTCCGCGCCGGAGATGGGCCGCGTCATGGCCGCCACATAACTGATGAGCACGGACAGACCGAACAGGGTCAGCAGGATCCGCATCCCCTGCCCTGATAGCGGTGGCCGCTGCCAGGGCACCAGCCGGATCGCGATGTACCAGACGAACAGCAGCATCCCGAGCAACAACGCCGGGTTGCCGGCGGCTCCCAGCGGCGCGAACCGCATCCGCGCCGGGATAATGATCATCAGTATCAGCAGGGCGGTGACCGCGACCACCGCATCCCCGCGGCGTAACAGCTGCAGCCGCAGGTCCGCCGCTTCCGGAGCCGACAGCGACACCCGCCGCGGCGTGATGAAGATCCCCGCACTGCCGAGCGTCCTCTCGATCGAGGACGTCATCGCTTCGGAAGCATCCGACGGCTGAACTCGCTGGTTTCCAGCTCCACAAACCCGTCCCAGTCGGCCTCGTGACCTGCCGAACCGGTTGCCTGCCGACGACCGGTGGTGCCCGATGTGGTGGACGTCCGCACCGGCTGGAACTCCGCGCCGGCCACCGGCTCCGACGGGTCCGACGGGTCCGAGCGGAACGCGCGGCCGACCGTGGTCCTGACCGTCGGCTGCTCGTTGTAACGTGACTCGCGGACCTCCACCGAGGATTCCGCACCGACCGGAGTCTGCGCACCGGCATCGGGATCCCCGGACCGCCGACGAGCTCGCCGGAATGCCGCCCCCTCGACCGCGAACGCGGTGAGCATCGGCACCACCAACGTCACCGCCGCGCCCCCCGCAATCGCCTTCTTCTTGGCGGAGCTGCTGCGTTCCGGCTTCAAATCCGACACCACCGTGGCCGTGATCAGCACATCCGCCGGGGCACGGGCCTTGGTCTGTTGGTCCTTCAACTCACTCTTCAACAGTTCGATCAACCCGTCCATGGTGCGGGCCGCCACCGCCGGATCGGTGTCCTTGGCCTCCATCACCAGCAGCGGCGCCCCCGGGGCCGTCGGATCCGGCCCGACCGTGTAGGTGGCCGTTGCCCCGGAATCGACCAGTTTCTGCACGGCGTCCTCGTCCGTGAGAATGCGCATGAGCACCGTGGCGGTAGCCGAGAGATTACCGCTGAACGCCAGGAACGGGTTGGACGCGGTCGGCTCGTTCGCCAGCTTCACCGACGGTGAGAGCAGCACGACCGTCGCCTTGCTGGTGTAACTGTACGGCGTCACACGCGCCACAAAACCGGCGGTTACGGTGAAAAATACAAAAAGTGGCAGCACCACATACCAGCGACGCGTGAGTACATAGAAAGAATCTCGCAGATACACGTCCCAACCCCCCGGCGGCGAACGTCTGTCGGCGGGTCAGCCGCCATAGGACACCGGAACGGCCGGCGTCGAACCGACAAATCGTGACACACGCGAAGTACCCCACCTCGATGCCACCACGGCGCTCGACGCCCGGTAGCGGCCCGACCGGAGCCACGAAAAGATCATCACCGACACCCGCGAGATCCGCGAGATCCGCGAGATCCGGAGGCAGCCGGTTTCACCGGGGAGGTACACATGTGTACTTTAACGCGCCACCTTGCCTGGTTCCGCGAGATCATCGTCATTCTTGCGTTGGACATAGTCCCGCGAGGGCCGCGGTTTCGATATCGGCCGGCCGATGTTCATAGGTCCGCCCGCACGTACAGGACAGTTCGTCGTCGAGCCGCTCACCGCACGCACACACCCAGCCGACCTGCCGCGCGGGATTACCCACCACCAGCGCATGCGCCGCGACATCACGGATGACCACGGCACCGGCCGCCACGAAGCAGTATTCACCCAGCGTGGTGCCGCATACGATCGTGGCGTTCGCTCCGATCGTGGCTCCCCGGCGTACCAGGGTGCGGTCGAGGCGGTCGGGGCCTTTCTTCACCTCGGCCCGCGGGTTCATGTCGTTGGTGAAGATCATATTAGGGCCGAGGAAGGCATCGTCCTCGACCGTCACGAGATCCCAGATCAGGACCGCGTTCTTGATGGTCACCCGGTCGCCCACCACCGCGCCGGACTCCACGAACGCATGGTCGCAGACATTGCAGTCCCGGCCGATCCGGGCACCGGGCATGACGTGCGCGAACGCCCAGATTCTCGTGCCGGCGCCGACGTGGTCGCTTTCGCACAGTCCCCGGGGGTGGACGAAGACGGCCCCGGAGCCGCTTGTCGTGCCGACCGTCGCACGGCTCGTCGCGGCGGTCACCGCAGGGCCCGCCGCAGCTCGTCAGCGACCCGCGACTGCTGGTCGGCGGTGATCTGGGGGTACAGGGGCAGCGACAGAATGCGCTCCGCGGCCCGCTCACTCACCGGGAAGGCCCCGAGGGCGTACCCGAGGTCAACGAACGCCTCCTGGCGGTGCACGGGAATCGGATAATGGATACCGGCTCCGATACCGGCGCCGTGCAGCCTTTCCAACACGGTGTCCCGGTTGTCCACCTCGATGACGTACAGGTGCCAGACGTGCGTGTTTCCGGGCAGGATCACCGGCCGGGTGACCGCCCCGGCATCGGCCAGGTCCGCCAGGAACTCGTCGTAACGGGCCGCGGCGTCGACACGGGCGGTGTTCCAGGCGGCCAGCCGTGCGAGCTTCGCCCGTAGCACCACGGCCTGGAGCGTGTCCAGGCGGGAGTTGACCCCGAGCCTGCTGTGCACGTACTTGCGGTCGCTACCGTGGCTGCCGATCGTGCGGGCCGCCGCGGCGACCTGCGCGGACGACGTCAGCACGGCACCAGCGTCGCCGTAGGCACCGAGATTCTTACCGGGGTAGAAGCTCGTTCCCGCGACCGCACCGAACGTACCCGCGTGCCTGCCGTGCCGGGTGGCGCCCTGCGACTGGGCGGCGTCCTCGACCACCGCCACCCCGGCCGCGGCGGCCGCCGGCAGCAGTTCCTCGACCGGCGCAACCTGGCCGTACAGATGCACGGGGATCACGGCCCTGGTCCGTGGCCCGATCGCCGCGACGGCGGCACCGGAATCGATCAGATAGGTGGCCGGGTCGACGTCCACGAGCACCGGGCGGGCACCCGCGCGAACCACGGCCTCAGCGGTGGCGATGAAGGTGTTGGCAGGCAGGACCACCTCGTCGCCGGCGCCGATCCGCAGCGCGCGAAGCGCGATCTCCAGGGCGTCGGTGCCGTTTCCGACGCCCACGCAGTGGCCGACACCGAGGAAGTCTGCGTACTCCTGTTCGAAAAGGGCGACCGGCTTGCCCCCGATGAACGCACCCGTTCGCATGACCTCAGTCAGAGCGGGTTCGATCTCGGCGGCGATCTCCCGATGCTGGGCTGGGAGGTCCACCAGAGGAATATGGGTCATCGTCGTCCTCACAGTTGTCAGAAGTCGGTGGGCGCGGAAACCTCCGGCCACGCGGCAATCCGGCCAGCACAGTAGTTGCCACCGGGAGCGGGCGGTCCGGTTCCGGTTCCGGTTCCGGGCTACTCGACGCCGGCTTCGGAAGGAGCGCCGCGGAAGTCCTCGCGCGGTGCACCGCCGAAGACGCTGACCAGCGCGGGCCCAGCCGGCCCGGCGGGCTCGGCGGGCTCGGCCAGTTCGGACGCCTGCGAGGACTGCGCTGCGACACCGCGCAGCTCTCGCAGCAGCACCCGTTCGACGGCCGCGCCCGCGGCGTCCCACGGCAGATCCGCCACACCGGCCGCCGCGGCCCGCGCACGTTCCTCCCGCTGCCCGGGCGGGGTCGCGCTGACCACGTCGGACAGGGCGGCGGCAAGCTCACCGGGAGTGGGCTGGGCATAGCGGACATACGGGTTGTCCAGCACCAACCGGTTGTGCCGGGCGTCGTTGACAACGGGTATACAGCCGGCGGCCAGCAACTCGAACGGGATGAGCGAGATGTTCGTGACCGACAGGCACAGCCCCGCCAGGCACCGGTTGTACAGGGCGTTCAGCTCGGACGGAGTGATGACGCCGTGCCGTTGCGCCGGGAAGGGCAGCGCTCCCACGTTCTCGCCGAACAGATGGATCGGCACGTCCGGATGGCGCCGGTGGAATTCCTCCAGCGCCAGCAGGCCGAGCGAGTAGGCACGCCGTGGTGTGCTCGGCTTGGCGTAGAAGACCACACCGTCCCGGACGGGCCGCTGCGCACCCGCATCCACCCGGTACATGTCCGTGTCCGCGCCGAACTCGAAGTAGTCACACGGCATCCCGTATTCGACGGCCAGTTTCTCCGCCAGCCAGCGGCCGGCGGTGATGCCGTGGAAGCCGAAGCGGAACGTGTTCTCGGCCAGCAAACTCTCGCTACCGGCCGGGTAGAACAGCGGTTCGAAGTCCTGGACGCAGTAGAACCGGCGGCCCGGGGTCCGCGGATCGGCCACGACATAGGCCGACTGCCACGAGGTCGCGAAGACGGCGTCACACGGCTGCATCGGACTGGTCGCGTCGGCGACCTCCGCGCGGATCTGCGGCCAGTAGCCACGGAAAACCTCGGTATGGGTGCGTATGTCGCCGGCGTACCGGTCGTAGAAGTACAGCCGGCAGGTGTGACCGGAGCGCTCCAGATGTTCGACCAGCCGCAGCAGGGTGGTGTGCCCGCCGGAACCCGGCGGCGGCGGAGTCATCACCCAGTTGACGACCAGGGAGGCATCCCCGCGCGCAGCGGCGGGGAGCACCGGGCGGCCGGTCCCCGCGATCGCAGCCGCCGACGGCTCGGACGCCCGCGGCTCGGGCGCCGACGCCCCTGCCAGGGTCGACGCTGTCGCCCCTGGCGACCGTAAGGACGCGGAATGCTCCGCCCTGGACGGCATCGGCGTCAACGGACCTGCCCGCAGTACCTCCTGCGCGCGAACCGGCAACGTGCTCGACGGGTCGTCCAGGCGCCGGGACGCCGCACGCAGCGCGCGCCCGGCGAGCCCGCGCGTACCGTCTTCGCGTATCACCCGGGCGATCTGCCCCGCGCGGCGTACGACCTTGCCACGCGCGGCATGCCAGTTCCTGACCGAATCGTTCATGGCTCCCCCATGCCGTGCCCGCACCCCCGTAGATGATGGCGTGCCCGCGCGGGCAGCTCCGCACAGGGTCCGGCGAATCCGTGGAATCCCTCAATCGCTCCAACGGGCACGGCAGGGCTCCAACCTGCGCCAACCGGACATGACGGTAGATGTCGTCGGGAGTGCTAAAGTGCGTCCGGGTTCAAGGCGTGTCCGTCTTACTGTCATGTCACCAGGGGACCAAAGGCAACGCGATCATGTTTTTCTCGCACTCGGGGTTCCCGCCGGATCCGAGAAGTCCGGAAGCCGATCTGCGGAGACCCAGGTCCCCAGGTCACTATTGCGGATCTTCCGGATCGGTTCCACGGACGCGGCAGGGATCCCGGCGGCAGGAGACCCGGGCACGGGCCATGATCTAACCGTCTTCGGCCGGTTCAGCTGTTGCCTGGAGCCGGACACTCGCCGCGTCGACACCAACGGGGGGTAGCGGTAGATGAGCAGATGTGTTCCGGCCGGAACATTGAATCGACGTCCGACGGTCTCCGTCGTGGTGCCGTGTTATAATTATGCGCGCTATCTTGTGGAATGCGTTGAGACAGTCCTCTCACAGGAGGATGTCGACCCGGAAGTCATCATTGTCGACGATGCCTCGACCGACGCCAGCGCCACCGTTGCGGAAGCGCTGGCAACCGCCGACAACAGGGTCCGCGTCATCCGGCATCCGACCAACCGCGGTCACATCGCGACCTACAACGACGGTCTGGCCGAGGCAACCGGCGACTACGTGGTCCTGCTGTCCGCGGACGACCTGCTGCTACCTGGTTCGCTGGCCAGGGCCACCGCCCTGCTTGATGCAAACCCCTCCGTCGGCATGGTCTACGGCCACCCGACCCACCTGTACGAGGGCACGAAGCCGAAACCGCCGCGCACCCGCGTCCGGAACTGGACCATCTGGAGCGGGCCGGAGTGGATCCGGCTACGTTGCCGGGCAGGCATCAACTGCATCTTCAATCCCGAAGTGGTGCTGCGGACGTCGGTACAGCGCGAGATCGGCGGATACCGGTCCGATCTTCCACATTCGGGTGACCTGGAAATGTGGATGCGGGCGGCCTCCGTGGCGGATGTCGGCCGGGTCAACGGTGCCGACCAGGCCTATTACCGGGTACACGCGGCCAGTATGCAACGCACCGTGTATGCCGGGCACCTGACCGATCTACAGGCCCGCTGGGACGCCTTCCGGGTCGTCCTCACCGAACACGCCGAAGGCATACCGGGATCCGGCGAGATGCTGGCGACGGTTCAGCGCACGCTGGCGAACGAAGCACTCGGCCAGATCTCCCGGATCTACTCGGACGGCCGGGAGGACCCCGACGCCGACCTCGTCGACTCCTATCTGCAGTTCGCCCGGGAACTCTATCCGGACACACCGGCGCTGAGCGCGTGGCGGACGATCCCCGTGGCACGTCGAACCGGGGAACACAGGTCCGCCGTGGCGGCGCTCAACGCCTACCGCACGATCGAGGACAAGATTCGCTGGCGGCGATGGCGCTGGAACGGCGTGTGATCACATGGCACGCACCGGTACGGCCGGCAGCCACGCGCCATGACCTCTGGCGCCATGCGTCCCGGTCACAAAGTCACCTGGACAGGTGACGATCCGCCGATCGGGGATTCGCCTGTCGAGCAGACCACTTTGCGGTTGAGGAGGATTCCGCTTCCCAGCTCCCCGGCGGGTGGCGGTAGCGCGACCGGCGGCGCGGACGGCACCGACCCTGCGACGGATGGCACGGACCCTGCGACCGGCGGCACGGAAAATCTTGACCAACTGGTCCGTCGCGGCGCGATGTGGACCATGCTCAACGTGGCGCTGTCCCGGTTCGGCCAGTTCGGGGTCGGTATCCTTGTCGCCCGCATGGTGGCCCCGGAGGACTTCGGTGTCTTCGCCGTCGCCCTGACCGTCCTTTCGATCGTCATCAACGTCAGCGAGCTCGGAGTCAGCGCGGCACTCGTCCGTGGCAGCCGTGAGGAGTGCCGCCGGATCGCACCGACCGTGGCGACCATCTCCATCGGCACCGCGGCCGTGCTGAGCGCGGTCATGGTGGGTACGGCGGACGTGTTCGCCCGGGCGCTCGGATCAGCCCAGGCCGCGGAAGCCGTACGGGTACTGTCCATCACTGTTCTAGTCGCCGGTTTCGGTGCGGTGCCCTCGGCCCTGCTCAAGCGGGACTTCGCTCAGGACAAGCAGTTCATGGCCGACTCCGCGAACACCGTCGTGTCCGCGGTCGTCGTCGTCCTTCTCGCCGTGACCGGCTGGGGTGCGATGGCGCTGGCCTGGTCCCGGGTCGCCGGCCAGGTCGTCTCGATCGTGCTATTGCGGCGCTTCACCCCCGAGCATGTCCGGCCGGGGTTCAGCCGGACGGAGGCCCGCCGGCTGCTCGCGTTCGGGCTTCCGCTCACAGGTGCCAACGTCGTCGCATTCACCCTGCTCAACGTCGACTACATCGTGATCGGAAGGCTTCTCGGCGCCGTCCAGCTCGGCCTGTACATGCTCGCCTTCAACATGTCCGGCTGGCCGATCAACGTCTTCAGCGCCGTGGTGCGGGCCGTGTCCATGCCGGCGTTCGCCCGGGTCAGCGAGGACCGCGAGCAGCTCCCGACCCGGTTCGCCGCCGCGGCGTCCATGGTCGCGACGATCACGATACCGGTATGCCTGATCATGGGCGGTGTGGCCGGACCGATCGTCGCCGTGGTCTACGGATCGAAGTGGCAGGCGGCCGCCGGCGCGCTCGCGGGTCTTGCGATCTTCGGCGCCGCCCGCACGATGGTCGAGCTGTTGTCGGACTTCCTGGTCGCGCTCGGTAGAACCCGAGCGATCTTCATCATCCAGGTGGTGTGGATCGCGGCCCTCATCCCGACTATGATCATCGGAGTCAGGCGCGACGGGATCGTGGGCGCGGGCACGGCCCACGCGGTGGTCATCGTCGGGGTCACGCTACCGATATACGTGCTGGCACTGCGCCCCTTCCGGATCACCCCCTGGCTGCTGGCACGGGCGATCGGTCCACAGGTGCTGGCCGCCGGCGCGGCCGGCACGGTGTCCTGGCTCGTCGCCTCGGCTGTCGCTCCCGTCTGGCTCGCGCTCCCGGCCGCGTCGGCAGCCGGGTTCGTGGTCTTCGCCGGATGTCAGTGGTCACAGATCGTCCGCGTCATCGGGCGGCTGCGGTCCCGGCGGGATGGACGAGACGGTGGCGACGCGGCCCCGCCGGATCCCGCCCCCGCCGCCACCGGTGTGGATGTCTCCGAACACCGTCCGGTCGCCACCGCGCCCGCGCGCACCACTTCCGGCCGCCACCGCGCTCCCCGCGGAGGGTCGCATGGTCCCACCGCGTGGCTGGACGGCGTCCGGGGGCTGGCCGCGATGTACGTGGTTCTCCACCATTGCTGGCTGGCGGTCTTCCCCTCCTACCCGAGGAACAGCGGTCCGTGGTTCGTCGGGTGGATGCTCCACGGCCAGCTCGCGGTCGTGGTCTTCATCGTTGTCTCGGGCTACTCCCTCAGCCTCTCCCCCGCGCGCAACGCGCACCGGCTCAGGGGCGGCTGGCGTACCTTCGCCCGCCGGCGGGCCTGGCGGATCCTCCCTCCCTATTGGGTCGCGCTCGTGATCTCGATGCCGGTCGCGCTGTGGGTCAGCCACAATGTCAGCAGCGTCCGGACCGGGATCCGGGCATTCATCGTCCACGTATTCATGCTGCAGGACATCGTAGGCACCGAACGGCCCAATGGGACATTTTGGTCTATTGCGGTCGAATCATGGATCTATGTTCTCTTCCCGATCCTGCTCCTGCTCCGACGGCGGGCAGGCTCGGTGGTCACGGTCACCGCCACCGTCATCGCGGTGTGCGGCCTGGAGATCGTGGCACTGCATGTTCCGGAATTCGCGCGGTATGAGCATCTCAGCCCGCAGATGCTCGCCTGTTTCGCGTTGGGCATGCTCGCCGCCGACTCGGGGCGGGCGCCGACGATCCGAGGCCGCCGCGTCCCGCTGCTCGCGCTCACCGGTCTGCTGATCGCGGGTTGCGTGGTGGTGTTCGCGGTGCTGGGTTCCGAACGGGTTGTCGCCGACTACTTCTGGGTCGGCATCATCGTCGGCGGCATCACAGCCGTGGCATTTCGCGGCATTGCGACCGCGCCGGCATCCCGGGTCCGTGACCTGCTGGCCTCCCGGCCGTTCACCGCCGTCGGGCTGTTCGCCTTCTCCATCTATCTGATCCACCCGCTCGTGCTGGAAGTGCTCTGGCTCGAACTGATCCAGCATGTGGCCACGGGAATGACGGGACTGGTCACACTGCTGGCCGTGACGATCCCGGCCGTTCTCGCCGTGTGCTTCGGGTTCTTCAAGCTGTTCGAGGAACCCTTCATCCACGCCCGTTCCTGGGCGGATGTGCGCAACCGCGGAAAGTCCAGGGAGCCGGGGCCCGCCAGGCTTGTCCCGCCTCAGGCGAGCCCCACCACCGCGGTGACCATCCCCGTCAGCAACCCCGCACTGGAGGGTCGCTGACGGACGGCGTCAGGCGCCGGGGAGCCGGACGTGCGCCTGGGCCTGTCGGACCACCACCCGGGCGGTGGTCCGTGCGCGGTGCCGCATCATCACCCGCGGATCCGCGCGCAGGAGGCCGTCCACCGTGGCCCAGACCGGAAGCTCCCGGACGGCCGGGTACACCTCTTCGGCGAAGGCGATGAAACCCTCGACCCGATCCTGGCTGTCCGTCCGCGAACCCAGGGTGGCCCGGTCACCGCGACGCCGCCCACCGGAAGCGTCCAGGAGATCACACGCATGGCGTAGCGCCTTGACAGCCAACGTCCGGCAGGCGGTGGCAAGCAGCTCCTCGGCGTTCACCGCATCCTTTCCGGGGCCGGTCAGGACACTGATGAACGCGTCCCGCCGCCCTTCAAGATCACGAATTACCCCGGAATTGATTGTGTGCTGCATGCTGGCGGAGTGGATCCGGTAGTAGCCCTGATCCACAGCGTCAATCGTTCCGACGTCGGCGAGCACCGCGAGCCGCATCCACATTTCCATGTCGAATGTGTGCGGAAGTGCCGGGTTGTAGCAGCCTGCCGCCCGGAGCGTCGCGGTGCGGATCAGCGCCTCCGGCTGCGCTATGGCGTTGTAGCCGAGCCGGCAGACGTGCGCGAGCCAGTCGTGCCCGGGCCAGACCGACCAGGACGTCGGCGTCGTCCGAGCAAGCGGCAGCGGGGGTTCGGAGAACGCGATCGGTTCGCCGTACACGAAACCCACATTCGGATTGTGCTCGGCGAATGCCACCGAACGCGCGAGCGAACCAGGTGTGAGCAGGTCGTCCGCGTCCAGCTTGATGAAGTACTCGCCGCGCGCCGCGGCGAGCCCCTCGTTGAAGGCCTCCATGTGGCCACGGTTCACCGGACGCCGGATGATCCGAAACCGTGGGTCGGCCGCGGCGAAAACCCCGGCCACCTCGGCACTGTTGTCCGTCGAAGCGTCATCGATGACGTAGACATCGATGTTGTCGTAGTCCTGGGTGAGCACGGATGTCAGGCACTGCGGCAGAAATCGCGCGTAGTTGTAGGACGATACGAAGATCGAGACCAGCGGACGGGTGCCGGAGTCCGGGAGCGGACGAACAGGCCCGACCGCCGGGCCGGCACCATGCCTGGTCGATCTCCGACTGGGCAGGGCGATCATGATGGGCGGATCCTGTTCTGTGCCGGGCGGACAATCACGGGCGACCACTCATACGGCCAGGGCGTCGCGCAGTGCGCCCACGACGGTCCGCTGGTCATCCTCGGTCAGGTGATGGTGCAGCGGAAGGATGAGGGAACGGCTGGTGAGCCACTCGGTGACAGAAAGGTCGCCATGCGGGACATCGGCGTACGGCGGCTCCAGATGCGCCGCCATGATCCCGCGGCGTGCGGACACTCCCCTGGTAGCCAGCAGAGCCAGGACGTCGTCGCGGGAGCGCGAGGAATCCTCCGGCGGTATGACCCAGAAGGCCTGAAAGTTGGACTCGCCGTAGGGCGGATCCTGTACCGCGACCAGACCGGGGATGTCGGCGAGCAACTCGCGGTAACGGGCAACAAGCATACGCCGGCGGGCCACCATCTCCCCCAGGCGGCCGAGCTGCACCAGCCCGACCGCGGCCTGCAGATCGGTCATCCGGTAGTTGAACCCGACCTCCAGGTAGCGCTCGAGGACGACCCGGTCGCTGGCGTGCCGGTCCGCCGCACTCACACTCATGGCGTGTTCACGCAGCCGGCGCAGCCTGGTCGCCTCCGCCTCGTCGTCGAGGGTGAGCATGCCGCCCTCACCGGTGGTAAGCAGCTTGCGGGGATGGAACGACCACGCCGTGATCCGCGCGCCGGCGCCCACCGGGGAACCGCGGTAGGTGGAACCGGCCGCACACGCGGCGTCCTCGACCACGGCGACACCGAGTGGGTCACACAACGCCCGCACCGCCTCGGCGTCCGCCGGCATCCCACCCTGGTGGACGAGGATGACCGCCTTCGTGCGCGCGGTGAGCACCGCCTCCACGGTCTTGGCGGTGAGGTTCCCGGTAGTGGCCTCGACATCGGCGAACACGACGTCCGCTCCGACGTAGCGCACGCAGTTCGCCGTCGCGATGAACGAGAACGACGGGACGACCACCTCGTCCCCGGGGCCCACTCCGGCCCCGATCATGGCGAGGTGCAGGGCGGTGGTGCAGGAGCTGGTCGCGACCGCGTGACCGGTGCCGACATGCTCGGCGAACGCCCGTTCGAAAGCAGCGACCCGCGGGCCCTGCGCGATCCAGCCGCTTGCCAGGGCCTCCGTGACCGCGTCGGCCTCCTCCTGGCCGAGCCAAGGCTTCATGACCGGGATCGTCATGAGGAGACCCCGGATTCGCCGCCGCTCTGACCGTCCCGGACCGGGCGCTGCTCGGCCTGCCACCACTGGACCAGCCGGCCCAGCCCCTCGGTGAGACCGACCTCGGCCTTGAAGCCCAACCGTGCCGCTGCCGCCGCGGTGTCCGCGAGGCGCCGGGGTACCGGGCTCGCCGCCCGGGCCGGGCCGAACTCCAGCCCGAGGTCGGTGCGGCCCATGACCGCCTGGAGGGATTCGGCCAGGTCGCGCAGGGATGTCTCCGTCCCGGAAGCGACGTTGAAGACCTCGTCGGTGACGTCTGCTTCGGCGGCGAGCAGGTTCGCCCGCGCGATGTCTTCGGTGAAGACGAAGTCCATGGTCTGGCTTCCGTCACCGAGGATCAGCGGTGGCCTGCCCGCGGCGATCCGCTCCATCCAGCGAACCAGGACTTCGGTGTACACACCGTGGATGTCCATCCGCGGCCCATAGACGTTGAAGTAACGCAGTGCGACATAGTTGAGGCCGTGCATGGCCTGGAAACTGCGCAGCAGGCCCTCGTTGAACAACTTCGCGGCACCGTAGAGGGTGTCGTTGCCGTATGGATGATGGTCCTCGCGGGTCGGGAAGGCGACGGCCGCCCCGTACACGGATGCCGATGACGATGCCACGACCTTGCCGACGCCGGCGGCCAGCGCGGCCTCGACCACGTTGTAGGTGCCGTCGACAAGGACATCCAACGCCAGCCGCGGCTCCGCCACGCACTGGGTGATCCGGATCGCGGCCAGGTGGAACACAACATCGACACCGGTCGTGAGCTCGGCGAGCAGAGCCCGATCCCGGATGTCACCCTCCACCAGGCGCACCCGGCCGGACGCCAGGGCATGCTCCAGGTTGGCCCTTCTGCCACGGACCAGGTTGTCAACAACAACGATCTCCGCCGCCCCGGCAGCGACCAGACGGTCACAGATCGACGAACCGATCGTGCCGGCTCCGCCTGTCACCAGGCATCGGGACCCTGCCAGCGGCACCGCTGCCGCCTGGGTGCTGTCCACTTCGGGTACTTCCCTCCGTCGTCAGGATGAGCGCATGACCGGGTGCCGCGGCACCGGCCGGGCGGACCGCGTCAACGATCGACACGCAGCGGGACCGTCGCGCCGTGGTATTCGAGGCTTCGGGACGCGGCTTCCAGCACGTCCAGTACACGCAGCCCGGCACGGCCGTCCGTGCGGGCCGGACGGCTCTCACTGATCGCGTCCGCCCACTCACTCATCACCGAGGCCAACGCCTCGCGTTCGACAAGTGCCGGGGCGACCATGTCACCGCTGCGATAGGAGATCATCATCTCGCGCCGGGCCTGGTCACCCAGGTTGTCGGCGGAACTGAGGTCCACACCCCGGTCGTGAATGGCCAACCGCTGTGTGGGGTTGAGGTCGTCCCATACCAGCGTCCGCCGGGAACCCCCGACGATCGTAGTTCGGATCTTTGTAGGGGACAGCCAGTTGACGTGGACATGGGCGATCGCGCCACCGGTGAGCGACAGCGTCAAATAGGCGACGCAGGCCCGGCCCGCGCCGATCGGATCAGCGCCCTGCGCCGAAACCGCCTCCGGGACCACGCCCGAGGGCAGGATGAAGTCGAGAATCGACAGGTCATGCGGGGCGAGATCCCACAGCACGTCGACGTCACGCTGGACCAGTCCCAGGTTGATACGTACCGAGTCGACGTAGTGGATGTCGCCGAGCTCGCCAGCGTGCGCCAACTCACGGATCTTCATCACGGCCGGCGTGTAGCAGTAGGTGTGGTCGCACATGAGGACCAGTCCGCGTTCCTCCGCGGCATCCACCAGCTTGACCGCTTCCGCCGACGACGAGGCAAGAGGCTTTTCCACAAGGACGTGCTTGCCGGCGTCGAGAGCCCGCATGGCGACATCCGCGTGGGTCGCCGCCGGAGTCGCCACGGCCACAGCGACGACGTCGGGGTCTTCCAGCAGGTCGTCGAGTGAGGATGTCGTCTGCACGGTGCTGTACGGACCGATGACCCGACGGGCTCGCTCAACATCGAGATCGCAGAGCCACCGAAGCCGCATCCGCGGTGAATTCTGGATATTGCGGACGAGGTTCGGGCCCCAGTACCCAGCCCCCACGACGGCGACACCCATTGCTTCCGACATGATTCGCTACCCCCCAGTATGCGATCACCATTCGCGATCATCAGTCGCGATGGACGGCGCCAATTATGCCAACAGGGTCTGACATGACAGGCACCCCCACGTCGGCTCGACCCGACGGGCCGGGACGTGGGCACAAGACAGGTCGGCGCCGGAGACCGGACTTCGGCGCCGACCGACAGACAATTCCGGATGTTTGGTAACTTCCAGGTATTTAGTAACTCATGGTCATAATCATCCGGCCTTCTGGAAGATTATGTCCACCCAGTAGTTGGTGTTGTCGTAACTATTCACCGGGAATCCACCTGCGCCGTAAAGGTAGAGACCGTTGCCACCGGCGAAGCCGGTCAAGGGAGCGGCCCGGTACTGGCTGTTGAAGAAGCCACCGGTATTCGCGTACCCGCCGACAGCGGTGTGGTAGCTGGCCACGTACTCCGTTGCGGCAGTGATCGACACCGGAGTGGCGAACATCAGCGTCTGCCAACCGGTCGCGGTTTCGTTGGTGAACGTGCCGGTCGCCAGCGGCTGACCGGATGCCGACCACAACGACCCGGTGTGGGTACCCGTGTTGTTCGCGCCCTTGTAGAACCGTACGCCGGTGATGGTGCCGTTGACGTCCGAGCTGAAACGGACCCCCAACTCGATGGCACCGGTGTCCGTACTCGACGGATTCGCGGGAACCTGGGTGTTGAAGAGCGTGCACGGGCAGGTCGCCACCGGCTCCTGCGTGGCGACAACCGGGCTGACCCAGTAGTTGGTGTTGTTGTAGCTGGTTGTCGGGAATCCTGCGGAGCCGTTGCGGAAGACCCCGTTCATCCCGTCCACGCCGGAGGCAGGGGCGTGCAGCGGTGTCGCGTTCCAGTCATCGGTCGCGAAGTAGGCGGGGGTTGACGCGTAGCCACCGTTCGGGGCGTAGTAACTCGCCACATAGGTGGTATTCGCGCTGATCTGCACCGACGTGCTGAAGGTCAGCGTCTGCCAGCCGGTTGCCGTCTCGTTGGTGAACGTGCCGGTCGCCAGCAGCTGACCGGACGCCGACCACAACGACCCGGTGTGGGTACCCGTGTTGTTAACGCCCTTGTAGAAGGTCACCCCGGTAACCCAGGAGGTGACGTCGCTACGGAATCCGACGCCGAGTTCATAGGCGTAGGTGTCATTGCTGGACGGATTCGCAGGCACGGTCGACGTGGGCCACAACGTGCATGGACAGGTGGCGGGTGTCCCGGTCGTGAAGGTCCACGTGTACGGCGACGCGAGTGCCACGCCGTTTACTCCGGCCGCGTTCACCGAGGCGGTGTAGGTGGTGGTGAACTGCAATGGAGTGGACGGCGTGAAGGTGATCCTACGGGTCGCGTCGTCATACGCAGCCGAGCCACTGATGTTCGTCGTACCGGCCTTGAGGGTGAAGGTGATGCTGGCCGGATCCAGCGACCGGTCGAAGGTAATCGTCGGTCGCACTCCGAGCGCGACGCCCGTGCTGGTGTTCGCCGGGCTGACCCCTGTCACACGAGGTGGCGTCGGCGCGGGCTGGGTGAGGGAGAACGCCACGTCCACCCAGTAGTTGTTCGAGTTGTAGCTCTGGTTCGGGAATACGCTGCCGGCTCCGTAGGCGAACACACCGTTCGGCCCGTCCACGCCGTTACCGAGCGCGGTGAGTGGTCCGTACGACGTCCCACCGGAGGCGAAGTAACCTGCTGTCGCCGAATAATAACCGATGGAGGTGTGGTAGCTGGCTACGTAAGTGGTACCCGCGGTGACCTGCACGGGAGGGTCGAGCGTGACCTGCTGCCAACCCGTCGTCGTCTCGTTGGTGAAGGTGGCCGTGGCCAGTTGGGTACCGGTGGTGGACCACAACGTGCCGATGTGGGTACCGGTGTTCTTCGGCCCCTTGAAGAAGCGGATCCCGGTGATCCAACCATTCTGGCTCGCCTGGAACTTCACACCGAGCTCGAGCGCGGACGCATCGTTGACGGTCACGTTGCCGGGCTGCTGCTGGTCACTCCAGATGGTGCACGGGCATGTACCCGGTGCCGGCTGGACGGCGCCGGTGGTGAACGTCCATGTGTACGCAGGGTTGATGGCATGCCCCTGGTAGTCGGCAGCGGTGACCCCCGCCGTGAACGTCGTGCCGGCCGCCAGAGCCGCGTTCGGGGTAAATGTCGCGCTCAGCGCCGCCGAGTTGACCGACACTGTTCCCGCCACCGAGGTACCGCCGCTCGTCTTGAGCGTGAAGGTCACCGACGACGGGTTGAACGGCTTACCGAACGCAGCCTTGAGCGAGGTGTTCAGCGGCACGGAGGAACTACCTGCCAGCGGGGATACCGATGCGATCTGGGGTGGTGATGTATCGGTGGATGTGTCGCCGGTGAACACCACGTCCACCCAGTAGTTCGTACCGTTGAACGTACTCGCCGGGAAACCGGCCGAGCTGGCACGGAAGACGCCATTGGCACCGTCCATCCCGTCCGGCAACGCGAGCAACGGAGCGGTGTAGGCCGACTTCCCGGTGAAATAACCTCCGTCACCGGCATAGTGGCCGCTGGGCGCGTAGTAGCTCGCCACATAGGTGGTGTTCGCCTGCACCGCCACCGGCTGGGCAAAGGTCAACGTCTGCCACCCGGTCGCAGTTTCGTTACTAAAAGTCCCCGTGGCCAACTGCGTCCCCGTGTTCGACCACAACGTACCGGTGTGGGTACCCGTGTTACCCGAACCCTTGTAGAAACGGATCCCGGTGATTGCCCCGCCGATCGTCGTCCGGAAACGGACACCGACCTCGATCGCGCTCGCGTCCGCGTCGGCCGGGTTGGTCGGCAGCGCGTTACCGAAGATCGTGCACGGGCAGAGCCGGGCATCGACGATCAGCGAGGCCGTGACCGGACTGCTCAACCTGGCACTGTCATCGGTGGCACGGACCTTGAGCGCGAAGGTGCCCGGCGCGTTCGGGATGAACGTGTACGACCAGCTCACATTGGATGCGGCTGCGGCGAGCTGCGCCGGATGCCAGCTCGACCCCCCATCCGTCGACACCTCCACCCCCGCGACCACACCACCACCGGCATCCGTCGCCGTACCCGTCACCGTGTACGACTGCCCGACAACGCCGTGTGCCGTCGAGGTCACCACGACACCCGGTGCCTGCGTGTCCGTACTCGCCGAAGCCGCGGCCAGACCGCTGATCAGGCTCTTCGGCCGCACGCCCATGTCCGCGAACAGGTTCACCGTGGCCTGCTGCATCGCCGGGCTCGCCGTGGTCAACGGACCGTCATGCACAGCATCCAGCCCATAGGCCCACTGGACGGTGCCGGCACCGAACACCAGCGCACCGCTCGCCGCCCGGTAGAGAGTCATGTTGTGGGTCACCTGACCCGGGCCGACCTGACTACCGTAATCCAATAGCTTGTGCTGGACGGTCTCGGTCTGCGCGGTCAGGTCGAACGCCCCCGCCGGCCGAAACCCATTGTCCGCATCGGTGTCGAACTCATACCCCAGGGTGGCGTTCGCGAGCGTGACAGTCGAGCCGGATGTCGCACTCGCCACCGAGGTGTTCCGCCAGAACCGCAGCTTCGAAAACGCCGCCGGAATCTTCATCGCGAAATCCGTCGGCGGGTCCACCATGTACAACGTGCCCTGCAACTCGTTCTCCGGACGCCCACCATTGCTCGGGGGGCTGTACCGTGGATCCCGCCAGGTACCCGTCCACTCCCCCGGATACTGCGGATCCTGTGGACTGGAATTCTTCGTCTCCTTGTAACAGACGATTGTCCGCCAGTTCGTCGCCGAACCGTCGATACTGGGCTCCCAGCGCGTCTTCCAATAGACCGAGTTCGCGCCGAAAAACGCCAGATTCACCCCGGCGTCCCGTGCGGCCTGCACATTCGCCCGCTGTTCACCAGACCAGTATTCATCATGCCCCGACGAGATAAACGCCTTATGATTTTTGATCAGAGTACCGCGCCGCGCCGAATCGACATCCGTTGTGTACGTCAGATCATACCCGTTCGCCTCCAGGAACCGAATCATCGGATACTCCGCGGCGAAGATCCAGTTATGACCGTCCGTCTCGCTCACCCGCGACAGATACGGCCGGTTGTAACTCACCTTGTACGCCCGCCCCACCGGGCTCCCCTTATACAGACTGTTACCGCCGTAGGCGTTGTACGCCGTCCACGTCGAATCCGACGTCTGCAGCAACATGTCAGAATGACTCGCGTCATCCCGCACCACGAACGGCACGTGGCTCGCACCCCGACCGTCCGTACGCACCAGCTTCACGACATACAGACCCGACAGCGCTGTCGACGGCACCGTCCACGACGCCGACACCGCCCAGTTCCCACAGTCGATCAGACCGGTAACCGCATCGTTCAGACACTCCGGCTGCACCTGCGGAAACGCCACCGACGGATTCACCGTCGCTACCTTCCGCGCACCGTCACCGCCATAGTAACCAAGCCGGTAAATATCAAGCCGATACGCGGAAGCGGTACTGTTAATCTTGAAGGAGACCGTTCCACTCACGTTCACACTGATATCCGTCGCGAAACCCTGCAACGTCGGATCACCCGCATCGGCATTATCCAGATCCCACTCCGACTGCGGACTACCCGGCTGCAGATTCTCACAGACAATCTTCCCCGATACCGCTGGATCACACGACGCCGCCGACAGTGGCACGGTCGACTGGTCGATCACGGCGGTCGCGGCCTGCCCGATGTTGTTCGTCACACCGGACAACAACGTTGGAGAGGCCGTCGTCGCACCGGCATCGGCCTCCGTCACCGTGCTCGCGGTCGGCGTCGCATGCACATCCGATTCCAGCCGCGGCACAGCCACGACCGCCACCGCCACCGCCACACCTGTGACCAGCGCGCGGCTGCGGGTGACCCGCAGCCGCAGCCGGCGCAGACCGCCACCGGACCCGCTCATGACAGCCCCTGCCCACCGTCACGGACCGGTTCACCCACCGGATGGCCAAAAAATAAACAGTCCGACTCGGATTCAAAGAAGCCCCCAACGCACGGAAACCAATTCCGCCCGCTGAAAACCCGGCGATACGGGTCCACAATCATCCCCCAAGAAATCCAGACCGCCGCCCACGCGACGACCCCAGATGACAGGCCGACCGGCTAAACCTTCCCCCCGAAGGCAACGGAGCACGGAAATACAAGCCCGGACCACACGGTGACGTCCCCTGCGTTCCGTGTTGCCCGCGTGACACATCCAGCAGTACCTGATGGAAGTGCCATCCTGCCAGATTAGACGACCGGACCGAACCCGGTGACAACAGATTGCGGCAAACTACGGGAAATTATTACAACGAGTGATGCCCTCCATGCAAAAGGCCACCTCTGTCGCGCCCTGAAGATTGACCGAGGCGTGTCAGGGCTGTCAGGGCGATTGAAAGTGGCCTTGCGCTGAGAAATGACCTCACGCCGAGAACAACGGCGGTCAAGCTGAACCGGCAACAGGTTTCCGGGACCAGAAAGCGATCATTACATGCTTCGGTGCGATCTTGCGGTCGGCTGACAACCGGGCGGAGTCTGACGCCCAGGGTCGCGTAGCCCGTTCTCAGTCCACTGTCGGAAACCGGCCCGCCATCGGCTGACACCCGGAGCCGCGTAGCCGTTCACAGACAGGATCGCCATCCGACCGGATACGGCCGGGAGGGACCGAGGGCGGGGGCATCCAGATGGATGGCTCGCGGGGCGAGAGGAGGGAGGGGCCCTGGAGAAAAGCTAAGGATGAGGTCTGGCGGTCGAGGCGTGGAACATGTTCTGGGTGGCTTCAAGGCCCCTGCCGACCAGCGAGTCCACGGCATCGGCCGCCCGGTCCAGCAGGAACGGAAGTTCCTTGCGTTCAGGGGCCGAAAAGTCCCGCAGGACGAAGTCGGCCGGGTCCATCCGCCCCGGTGGGCGTCCAATGCCGACCCGGACCCGCAGGTAGTCACGCGACCCCAGCGAGGCGGTGACCGAACGCAGGCCGTTGTGCCCGTTGTCGCCGCCCCCGAGCTTGAGCCGGATCGTTCCGAAAGGGATGTCCAGCTCATCATGGATAACTACGATTTGCCCGACATCGACTTTGGAAAAAGTACGCAGAGCGGCTACGGGTCCACCCGAGGTGTTCATGAAGGAGCGAGGCTTGGCGAGTAGGACATGCACCCCGGCGAGCCGAACGTCGGCGACATCCGCCCGTCCCCGATGAGTTCGGAAACGGTCCCCGACCCGCTCGGCCAGCAGGTCGAGGACCATGAATCCGACGTTGTGCCGGTTGCCGGCATACGCCGGGCCGGGATTACCCAGTCCGATGACCAGCCACGGCCCGGTGGCCACGACGTCGGCTTCCAGCGGACTCATCGCGGCGTCACCCGGCCGGAAACGTCATCAGGCCGAGGAGCCGGCCTGCGCCTGCTCGCCCGCGGCGGCCGCGGCCCCACCAGCCGTTTCGCCCCCGGCGAGATCGGCATCCACCTGGGCTGCGGTCAATCTCGCCAGCCCCTGGACCACGACCTGCTCGGCGTCGGTCTCCAGCACCGAACCCTCCGGGAGGACGAGCTGACCGGCGCTGACGTTCGCACCCGGCTTGAGACCGGTGATGTCGACCTCGATCGACCCGGGGATGTCAGTCGCGTCCGCCTGCAACGACACAACTGTCAACTGCTGGTCGACGAGGGTGTCGCTTTCGGCGTTTCCGACGAGCGTTACCGGAACCTCGACCGTGACCCGCTCACCCCAACGGATGATGACCAGGTCGACATGCTCGAAACTGCCCTTGATCGGATGGCGCTGGACGTCCTTGGGGAGGGCAAGCTGGGGCCCGTCAGACAGCTCCAGCCGGAGCAGCACGTTCGTACCGGCGTCGGTCTTGAACGCGTGAAGAAGATCGTGAGCCTGCAACGAGATGTGACGGGGCGGCTGACCGTGGCCGTACAGGACGGCCGGGACCTTGCCGGCCTTGCGGGTACGACGAGCCCCGCCCTTGCCGAACTCGGTGCGGGGCTCCGCGACAATGCGGACCTCGGACATGGCGGTACTCATCCTCCTACGATCTTCAGTGGACATCGGCGCCGCATGGAACAAGGGAAGCGGTGGCGCCACGACGCGGTCCTTCAGAGTACCGGACGCAGAGCGGACCGGCGGATCCGCCCTCAGCCGGGTAGACCCGTCGCCGCACAATGTGTGCAGACAGCTATAAGCTATAACAGTCCGATGACGGCCCAAGCACCGCAGCCCCTGTTGCTGGTCGGCGCCGGTGGGTTCGCCCGCGAGACGGCGCAGGCCGTTCTCGCCGCCGGGCGATATCGGCTGATCGGCTTCACGGACGACAATCCGGCCCGCCACGGCACCGAGGTCGACGGCCTGCCCGTCATCGGCGGCACGGACGTGGTCGGCGGAATGCCGGATGTGGCCGTGATCCTGTGCCCCGGTTCCGGCGCGATACGGGCCAAACTCGCCGCCCGCCTGGCCGCCGGCGGCATCGGCCCGGACCGCTTCGCCACGGTCGTCCACCCGAGCGTGCACCTACCGCCTTCATGCACGCTCGGTCACGGTTCCGTCCTTCTCGCTGGAGTGACCCTGACCACATCTGTTACCGTTGGTAATCACGTTTCGGTGATGCCGAACACGGTGCTCACCCACGACGATGTCGTCGCCGATTTCGCGACGATCTGCGGATCGGTCTCGCTGGCCGGACGGGTGCACGTCGGGGCCGGCGCCTACCTCGGCCAGGGCGCGCTTGTCCGGGAGAACCTCACGGTCGGCGCATGGTCGACGCTCGGCATGGGGGCGGTCGTACTCACCGACGTTCCCGAAGCCGAGGTGTGGGTGGGTAACCCGGCCCGGTTCCTGCGCCAGGCGGCAAACCCACCCTCGCTATAGTCGACAGCGCACGTTGACCGAGGCCCACGCCAATAGGCGCGACAGGGGGGCGGAAACCGACATGCCAACGGCGGCTGCACAAAAAAGGTCCATCGACTACATCGGCCACGCCGGTTTCGTCGTGCGACACGACGAATTCCGGCTGCTCATCGACCCGTGGTTTCACCCGGCTTTCCTCGAGTCCTGGTTTCCGTTTCCTGACAACGGACACCTGCTTGGCCCGGTCGCCGCCGGCTCCTACGACGCGTTGTACGTCTCGCACACTCACACCGACCACTTCGACCGGACGCTGCTGCGCATGCTTCCCCGGTCGCTGCCCGTGCTCTGCGCAGCCTTCCGCTCCCGGGAGCTGCTGCGGGAGATGCGCGACCTCGGTTTCAGCGACATCACCGTTCTGGGTCACGGCGAGTCGGTACCGCTTAGCCCCGGCATCCAGGTGACCATGCTGCTGGACACCAGTCACAAGGAGGACAGCGCGCTCCTGGTCGAGCTGGACGGCTTCCGCTTCCTCGACCTCAACGACTGCCACCCCAAGCTCACCGAACTGCCGCGCAACGTCGACCTTCTCACCGCGCAGTTCTCGGGGGCCATGTGGTATCCGAACTGTTATTCCTATCCCCGCTCGGTGATGCGGGACAAGGTCGTCCAGGTGCGTTCCGGTCTCCTCGACACTCTGGTACGAACGGTCGCCGCGACCGATGCCCGCGCCTACGTACCCTGCGCGGGTCCGCCGGTCTTCCTCGATCCGCTCCTGCGCGTCCACAACGACCGCGACAAGACGATCTTTCCGCACTGGGAGGACGTCGCGGCCCCGTTCGCCGAAGCGGCTCCACAGGTGGAGATCGTCAACGTCCAACCCGGTGACCGGATCGACATCGTCGGCGGCAAGCCGGTGACGATCGCGGCATCGTCACCGGCGCCCACCGACGTCGCCGACTATGCCCGGCGCCGGAGCGCGCAATGGAGCGCTCACGAGCAACGCCCTGACACACCGGTGAGCACGATCGAACTCGACGCGTACTTCTCCCGGCTGATCCGGCGGAACCGCCCATTGTTGGAGAACTACCAGCGCGATCTCACCATCCTTTCCGGTACCCGGGAGTGGACGGTGATGATCCGTCCGGTTCCCCCGCACCCGGCGGTCGTGGAGGGCCGGCCACCGGCGTCCGAAGCCGGGGACGGCACATCCGGCGACGCCGCAACGACTGGCGACCCGTCCGGCAGCTACGAGCTGCGCGTCCCACCGCGCGTCCTGCGTGCGATCGTCGATGGGGAGGCGACCTGGGAGGAGGCGCTGCTGTCGATGCGGATAGAGCTGCGGCGCGATCCGGACCTGTTCGACGTCACCCTGATGGGCCTGCTGCGCTATGGCGAAACTCCGGTGGTGACCTGGCAGCTTCGGCGGGACAGCTCCGTGTCGGACGAGACGATCGTGCGCGACGGTCTGCGGATCCAGCGCTACTGCCCTCATGCCGGCGAGGACCTTGCCGACGCCGCCATCATCGACGGGGTGCTGGAGTGTCCGCGCCATCACTGGGCCTGGGACCTCGCCACCGGGCGGTGCGTGCGGGGCGGCACCTGGCCGCTGTCGGTGTCACCCGCCGAGTAGGACGGCCTTGCCGCACACCACCCGGCAGGAACACCACACTCCGGGCATCTGTGGGTGGAACTCGTCAACGGTGGGGCGCGAACATGATGAGGCCGACCCCGATCAGGCAGACGAGCGCGCCGGTAACGTCGTAGCGGTCGGGCCGGTAACCATCGGCGACAGCGCCCCAGACAAGGGATCCGGCGACGAACACACCGCCGTAGGCGGCCAGCACACGTCCGAAGGACGCCTCCGCCTGGAGGGTCGCGACAAAGCCGTAGACGCACAGGGAGATCAGTCCGCCGCAGACGAACAGGATGCCTCGATGCTCTCGGACCCCCTGCCACACCAGCCACGCCCCGCCGATCTCGGCAAACGCGGCCAGCATGAAAAGCACAGTCGTACGCAGGACGGACACGGCCTGACCTAACCCGACCTAACCTGACCTAAATGGTGGACACCGACGTGGTACTGCCGGCGAACCAGGCAAGCGCGTCCCGCAGCGCGGGTCGCCATACCGTGAACGTGTGTATTCCCGGCCGCACATGTAACTGCACCGGGTAGCCATCAGTGCTGAGAAGATCGCGTATGTGCCGGATGGCGACGGCGACATCGTGGTCACGGCGCCCTACGTCGAGCCAGATCCGCGGCCGGGGGCCCGGTCCGAAACCGCCGACATAAAGATCGGGACTGTTCGCGGCCGCGGCGGCCTGGGCCGCCGGACCGGCACCGAACAACGGGCGGAGGCCGTCGGCGTGGGTTGGGCGGGTCAGCCCGGACATGTCTATGATCGTCCCGAACATGGATCTGTGTCGCAGGCCGAGGTTGAGTGCACAGTAACCACCTGCCGACATTCCGGCGATCCCCCGGCTGGCCCATCCGGACTCAACGCGCAAGGTCGACTCGACCGCCGGTATGATGTCAATCACCAGGTGGGTCTCGACACGCTCGCTCACTCCGTCAACGCACTCCGGGTCATCGAGCCATCCATGGCTCATACGCGGCATCACGATGATCACCGGATGGCCAGCGGCGGCGACCCGGGCACCGGCATCGGCCGCCTGCCCGCCCCGCAGCCAGTCAGCGGGGATTCCAGGTGACCCGTGGATCAGATAGAGCACCGGAAACCGCCACTGCGGCTGGTCGAAGTACTGGGGCGGAAGGTAGACGAGCGCGGTCGTCCTCCCGAACCCACTGCCCCGGTCAGGGACCGGCAGGGCCAGGATGGCTCCATCGGGATGCGAACGCAGAACAGCTGATGACACCGAGGAGCGTAGGTCCGCGGTCTTCAGGCGTGGATCAGAGCCGCCCGCCGTCGCCGCTCCCATCACGTCCCCGAGCCGGGGTAAGTAGCTGAAGTAGGCGTTGACCACATCGGCCGAGGCCGCGACCGTCAGAAGTATCGCCATGGGGAGGGCCAGCGCCCTGGTCGGCCTCGGCCACCTGCGGAGCATCCGGATCACAATGATCCACGCGGTCACCGCCGCCGCGAACAGACCACCGATGAATCCACCGCACAACACCGACAACCCGCTCATCGCCAGGCTGTCCGTCCCAGCCCCACGCCCGCACAGCCACCGGTCACGCAGCCACCGGTCACCGGTGCGGCGACCCGATTGTGGAGAAGGCAAAAACCATCTGCTGGCACGAGCGACAGACCCGGGCCGGCAACAGCCGACACAGGTTGACGGCGTTCAGTCGGTAAGCCGGACGGATCACCGGGCGGTCACGCGTCGCCGCCGAAGAGTTCGGTCACCGAACCGTCCTCGAAAACCGCCCTGACGGCGGCGGCCAGCAACGGCGCGATCGACAATTCGGTGATCTTATCGATGCGGGCCTCGCTGCGCAGCGGGAGGGTGTTGGTGAGCACGACCTCGCTGATCTCGGAGTTCTTCAGGCGGTCCACGGCCGGGCCGGAGAGCACACCATGGGTTGCCGCGGCGATCACATCGGTCGCGCCGTGCTCGCGCAGCGACTCCGCCGCCTTGGTGATGGTGCCTGCAGTGTCGATCATGTCGTCGACGACGACGCAGGTGCGGCCCCTGACCTCACCCACCACGTCGAACATCTTCACCTGGTTGGGGACCTCCCGGTCACGGCGCTTGTGAATGATCGCCAGCGGGCAGCCGAGCCGGTCGGTCCAGCGTTCGGCCACCCGTACCCGGCCGGCGTCCGGGGCCACAACCGTGACAGCGGACGTGTCGAGCTTGGCCTCGATGTAGTCGGCGAGCAGCGGCAGCGCGAACAGATGGTCCACCGGGCCGTCGAAGAAACCCTGAATCTGGGCGGTGTGCAGGTCCACCGACATCAGCCGGTGCGCGCCGGCGGTCTTGAACAGATCGGCGATCAGCCGGGCCGAGATCGGCTCCCGGCCACGGTGCTTCTTGTCCTGCCGGGCGTAGGGGTAGAAGGGTGCGACCACGGTGATACGCTTCGCATTCGCGCGCTTCAACGCGTCCACCATGATGAGTTGTTCCATGAGCCACGTGTTCACCGGCGAGGAGTGGCACTGCAGCACGAACGCGTCACACCCGCGGACGGATTCCTCGAACCGGACAAAGATCTCTCCGTTGGAGAACTCATATGCGCTGGTGGGAACCGGTTCGACATCGAGTTCCCGGGCAACCTCCGCCACCAGTTCAGGGTGCGCACGGCCACCGAAAAGCATCAGGTTGCGCCGATTCTCCGTCTGGTAGGCCATCAAAGGTTCTCCACCCTCGTCCCGCTCCGTCATGGTCGGTCCTTCGCACCGCGGCAGATTCCTACGTTCGACGCCCGTTGTCGGAAATACCGGCAACCGTGACGGGGGTCGGTCCTGCGTGATCCAATTTACCCGCGTCGCCGTCGTCACGTGGCTGTTCGGCATGCCCCCGCGCGGAGGCCGCGGCCCGCGCCGCCGCCGTGCCCGGACGCCGTAGCTCCACCCATCCCTCGATCGTCCGCTGCCGGCCCTCCCGGACCGCGAGTGCACCCGGCAGCACGTCCTCGGTCACGACCGAACCAGCACCGGTATACGCGCCGTCACCGATATGCACCGGTGCGACCAACACGGTGTCACTTCCGATCTTGACATCCGCACCGATCACCGTGCGGTGCTTGGCAACGCCGTCGTAGTTCGCAACGATCGTGCCACACCCGATGTTGCTACGCGCGCCGATCACCGCGTCCCCGACGTAGGCCAGGTGCGGCACCTTCGCCCCTTCGGCGATCTCCGCCGCCTTCGTCTCCACGAACGCGCCGAGCTTGACCCCCCGTCCGACGTGGGTGCCCTGGCGCAGGTGCGTGTAGGGGCCGACCGAGGCGTCCGGACCGATCACCGAGCTGACCGCGGTCGTCCTGCTCACCGTGGCCGCGGCGCCCACCAGCGTGTCGGTGAGCGTGCAGTCGGGACCGACCACGGCACCGGCCGCCACATGGGTGCTGCCGTGTAGAAAGGTGTGCGGGAGCAACATCACGTCCGGCTCGACGGTCACGTCGGCGTCGATCCAGGTGGTGGCGGGATCGACCACGGTGACCCCCGCCCGCATGGCCGCGGTCACCAGCCGGTCCCGCATGGCGGCCCCGGCGGCCGCCAGTTGGACCCGGTCGTTCACCCCGGACGCCTCGCCGGGGTCGTCCAGCGGATGCGCACGAACGACCTGTCCGCGGCGGAAGAGCGTGCCGACCACATCGGTCAGGTACTCCTCACCCTGGGCGTTGTCGACCGTCAGGGATGTCAGCGCCGCGAGCAACGGACCGGCCGTGAACACGTACACGCCGGTGTTGATCTCATGGACGGCGGCGGTGGCGGCGTCGGCGTCGGCCTGCTCGACGATCTTCCGGACCTGGCCGGACGACTCACGGACCACCCGCCCGTACCCGAAGGGATCAGCCACCTGCGCGGTCAGCACCGTCGCCGCGGCACCCTCGCGCGCATGCGTCGCGACCAGCGCCGACATCGTCGTGCTGGTCAACAGCGGGGTGTCACCCGGGACGACGACCACGAGATCGTCCGGCCGGATGTCCGGCGCCGCGGGCAGGGCGACCCGGACAGCGTGGCCGGTACCGCGCTGGCTGGCCTGCACGACCGGTGCGACCTCGGGTGTGCGATCGGCCAGCACCGCGATCACCTGCTCACGCCCGTGCCCGACGACCACCAGTTGCCGGTCGGCCCCGAGCGGAGTGACCGCAGCGAGAACATGCTCCAGGAGGGTGCGCCCGGCAACACGATGGAGCACCTTGGGGGTTGCGGACCGCATCCGCTTACCCTCACCCGCGGCAAGGACGACAACCGCCGCCAAACGTGGTTGGGTCACACGAGCTCCCCTGATCGTGGACATCAACTCGATGCGTGTCGAGCTTACCGGATTGCGACCAGGGGATATCACGGACAATTCCGACGAGCGGAAATAGTTCGCGCGGACCAGCACGCCCACCGATCGAACCCCGAGCTCCGCCGCCACGACTCGAACGTGGACTAGAAGAACCAAAATCTTCCGTGCTGCCAATTACACCACGGCGGACCGAGGAAAAATCTTTGGCAGTGTATCACCACGGGAGGGCCAAAGGTGGAGCGATCATACTTTTCTCGCGCTGCCGGAGGCCCAGGTCCCCAGGTACGGGAGAGCCAAAGGCGACGCGATCATGATTTTCTCGGGCTCGGGGCACCGCTACGACTCCCAGCCCACTACGGCACCCGGCCGCCGCCCGCCGCTCCCGCCGACTCCCTGCGACAAGTACCGCGCCCTGACCCGCAGATCCCCGGACACGCGGAATTGTTTTTCTGCGATGTTCCCCGCCGCGGGCACCGCGCGTTACCGTCGCGAGCTACGGTGTCCCAACGGAAACCATCGCGACAACGAAACCGGCGGACGGCACTGATGGACGGGGTTATGTCATGACCGCTACCGATACGGTGAGCCCGATGGGTGCCGCGGCCCCTGCGACCCAGGCAAGTGCGGCCACCCACCACACCATAGCGCCGAAGTCCGCGCTGAAGGCGCGGGGGGAACAGGTCACCCTCGCCATGGTCATCATCATACCGTTGGCAGCCCTCGCCGCCGCGGTACCACTGCTGTGGGGCCGATGGATCAGTCCGCGCGACGTAATCCTCGCCGCCGTCATGTACGCGATCACCGGCCATGGGGTGACCATCGGTTTCCACCGCTACTTCACCCATCGCGGGTTCAAGACCTCCAGGCCGATACGCATCGCGCTCGCCGTCGCCGGCAACATGGCGATCGAGGGCCCGGTCATCCGCTGGGTCGCCGACCACCGGCGCCACCACGCCTTCAGCGACCGGGACGGCGACCCACACTCGCCGTGGCGGTACGGCACCGGCGTCCACGCCCTGACCAAGGGTCTGTGGCACGCCCACATCGGCTGGCTGTTCGACGTCGAACAGACCGACCAGCGCCGGTACGCCCCGGACCTGCTCGACGACACCGACATCGTCCGTGTCAGCCACCTGTTCGGGCTCTGCGCAGGGGTGAGCCTCGCGGCCCCGGCACTGATCGGCGGCCTGTGGGGCGGCTCCTTCGAAGCGGCGGTGCAGGCGTTCTTCTGGGCGAGCCTGGTCCGGGTGTGCGTCCTCCACCACGTCACATGGTCGACGAACAGCATCTGCCACGTCGCGGGCAAGCACCCGTACAAGTCGCGGGACCACTCCGGCAACGTCTGGCCGCTTGCCATCCTGTCGATGGGCGAATCCTGGCACAACCTGCACCATGCCGACCCCACCCTGGCCCGCCACGGGGTCAAGCCCTGGCAGGTGGACTCCAGCGCCTACCTCATCAAGCTGATGGAAACGTTGCGGCTCGTCCACGACGTCCGCTGGCCCGACCCCGAACGCCTGAAGGCAAAGCTTGCTTCCCTCAAATAGTCGCTTCGCGACGATTTGAGGACCCCGGCCTCCTGGGCTGGTGTCCGCCTACGACTTCGCGATCATCCAACGATGATCGCGAAGGGAACACACATCCAGGCGAGGTTGCTTCGCAACGATTTGGGGACAGTGCGTCAGGCGTCCTCGAGGTCGGATGCGACGGTCAGCCAGGCGTCCTCGGTGCGGGCCTTCTCGGCGACGACCTCGCGTAGCTCGGCATCCAGAACGAGCAGGCGCTGGTGATCGGTGGCCGCCTCGGCAAGTGCGGCATACAGCGCGGTCTCCCGCCGTGCCAGTCGCTCCAGGGCCCGTTCGAGCCGGGTCAGCTCCTTGCGCGCGACCCGCACCTGCCCGGCCGACAGCGAACCGACGCCGGAGCCGGCGGTGGCACCGGAGCCGGCGGTGGCACCGGAGCCGGCGGTGGCGGTGGCGGTGGCGGTGGCACCAGAACCGGCGGTCGTGCCGGTGCCGGCGGCGCTCCCGGCGGCACCGGCTGTCCCGGCCTGCGTGGTGGCAAGCTCCCGCCGGGACAGGTATTCGTCCACCCCGCCGGGCAGCATGACAAGTGACCCGTCGCCGAGCATGGCGAAGATCGTGTCACAGGTTCGCTCTAGAAAGTAACGATCATGACTGATGGCAACGATCGTGCCCGGCCAGGAGTCCAGGACGTCTTCCAGCGCCGCCAGCGTGTCGGTGTCCAGATCGTTGGTGGGCTCATCCAACAGCAGAACGTTCGGCCGTTCCATGAGCAGCCTCAGCAGCTGCAGCCGGCGGCGTTCCCCACCGGAGAGGTCACCGACCCGCGTCCACTGCCGGGCCGACGGCAGGCCGAACTGCTCCAGGAGCTGACCGGCGGTCACCTCCCGGCCGCGACCCACCTCCAGCACCCGGCCGGCCTGCTCCACCGCCTCCAGTGCGCGCAGGTCCGGGTCCAGCTCACGGATCTCCTGGGAGAGCATGGCGGGACGCACGCTCCTGCCGACCCGCACAGTGCCCGCATCCGGGCCCACCTGCCCCGTCAGCAGGCGCATCAGCGTCGTCTTGCCGCTGCCGTTGACCCCGACAAGACCCACCCGGTCCCCCGGGCCCAGCCGCCAGGTCACATTCGTGAGCAACGCCCGGCCGCCCAGCCGTAGCGTCACGTCCTCGACGTCGTAGACGTCCTTGCCGAGGCGCGAGGCGGCAAAGGTGCGCAGGCCAAGGGTGTCGCGGGCAGGCGGCTCGTCGGCGATCAGGGCGTTGGCCGCCTCGATCCGGAAGCGCGGCTTGCTGGTGCGGGCCGGCGGCCCCCGGCGCAGCCAGGCCAGCTCCTTGCGCAGCAGGTTCTGCCGCCGCGATTCGGCGGCATCGACCTGCCGCGCCCGTTCCGCCCGGGCAAGCACATACGCGGAGTAACCGCCATCGTAGGCGTCCACCCGGCCGTCAACGACCTCCCAGACCCGCTCGCAGACCTCGTCGAGGAACCACCGGTCGTGGGTGGCGACGAGCAGCCCTCCCCGCCACGACCGCAGATGGGACGCAAGCCACGCCACGCCCTCGACGTCGAGATGGTTGGTGGGCTCGTCCAGGATCAGAAGATCGATATCGTCGACGAGCAGCGCGGCCAGTGCGATGCGGCGGCGCTCACCGCCGGATGACCGCCCGACCACGGCGTCGAGGCGGTCGAGCAGTCCGAGGCCGGCGAGCACCGACCGGCGCCGTGGATCCGCCGCCCAGACGTGATCGGGCACGTCGCCGACCACGGCCTGGCGTACGGTCGCGCTGGGCGCGAGCCGGTCGTCCTGAGCCAGCAGGCCGACCCGTACGGAACCGGCCCGCACGATCCGGCCGGCGTCCGGCCGGGCCTGGCCTGCGAGCAACGTCAGCAGGGTGCTCTTGCCCGCTCCGTTGCGGCCGACCACACCGATGCGCTCACCGGTCCCGATGCCCAGGCTCACCCCGTCCAGCAGGGTACGGGTACCGAAGGCGGCCACCACCGCCTCCATCGTCACCAGGACGCCGTTCATCCGGTCATCCGCTCACCAGCCGGCTCACCCGGGGGCACCCGGATCGACCACGCGAGCGCCCGACACCGGACCGTGCGCGTGGCGCACCGCCCGGCACACGCCCATCCCGGCGAGGCTCGCCGCCAAGGCCACGCTCTGCGCCGCGTCCCGCGCCAGGAAAGCGCAGGTCGGCCCGGACCCGCTGACGATGGCGCCAACCGCCCCGAGCTCGACGCCGGTCTCCAGCACCCGGCGCAACGACGGACGCAACCGCAGCGCGGCCGGCTGCAGGTCGTTCACCAGCGCCCTGCCCAACTCGACCGGATCACCGGTGCGCAACGCGGCCAGCACCGCGTCGGGTGGGGTGGGCTCGGTACGCAGACGCCCCTGGGACAACCGGTCGAACTCGGCGTAGACCGACGCCGTGGACAGGCCGCCGTCGGCCAGCGCGAACACCCAGTGGTACTCGCCGCGCCCGAGCACAGGCGTGAGCTGCTCGCCGCGGCCGGTGCCCAGCGCCGTCCCACCGGTGAGCGGAAACGGCACGTCGCTACCGAGTCCGGCGGCGAGCTCGGACAGGACCGACCGATCCAGGCCGGTGCCCCACAAAGTGTCGAAGGCGACCAGCGAACCGGCCGCGTCAGCGCTGCCGCCGGCCATCCCGGCCGCGACCGGAATGCCCTTGGCCATGGTCATGTGGGCCGCCGCCCCCCGCACACCGGCACGCGCGGCAAGTACGTGGGCAGCGCGGACGGCCAGGTTGTCCACCCCGGTCGGGACCAGGGAGATCCGGGCCGCGGCCGAGCTCGCCGCGGTGTCACCGGACGACGAGGACGACCTGGGCAGCCCGGACGAACCGGACGGCGAGGCAGCCGGCGACGCGGTCCCGGCGGCACCCTCACCGGTGACCTCCACGGACACGGCGGGCTCCACGGTGTCCGGGTCGACCGCGGCATCGTCGACCGCAGTCACCGTGATCTCGTCGTAGAGCGACACGGCCTGCAAGATTGTGATGACCGTGTGGTAGCCGTCATCGCGGCGCGGCCCGACACCGAGATGCAGGTTGACCTTGGCCGGCGTACGGACAGTCACCCGGCTACCCGGAACGGGCGCGGGCGGCCGATCGGCGCCGGCGGCACCGGAAGGGTGCTGGTGAGACCGAGGCAGCGGACTCTCCTTCACTCCTGGGGCGTGTTCTGACACCGGGCACCAACGAACCTATCCGGCCGGTAAGAGGCGAGTGCCCTCGCCACCGCCGGGTAAGACGATGCACACGAGCGGTTGGTCACACCAGCAGTTGACCATGCCAGCAGTTGGCCCACCGAGCACGACCAGCCGATCCGGTTCAGGACTCATCCCCGATTCCCACGACCGATCACCAGGACCGGAGCTACAACGAGCGATTCTGACGAGGGCGGAGGCACATCATGAGCACGACGACCACCGAGAAGACCGCTACCGCGACCCGTGAGTCGCCGCAGGGTGACGGCGCCGGGGTGTCGCGGCGGGCATCCACCGAACTCGTCACGGGCAGGGGTAAGACCTCGATCGCGGACTCGGTCGTCCGCAAGATCGCGGGCGTGGCGACCCGGGAGGTCGAAGGCGTCCACAACCTCGGCTCCGGCGGCTCCCGCGCGGTCGGCTCGCTGCGGCAGCGCATACCAGGCTCGTCCGGGCGCAACGTGTCCCAGGGAGTTGGGGTCGAGGTCGGCGAACGTCAGGCCGCGATCGACCTCGACGTCGTCGTCGACTACGGCGTGTCGATCGTGGACCTGGCCCAGACGATCCGCGGCAATGTCGTCAGCTCCGTCGAGGGGATGACCGGCCTGGAGGTCACCGAGGTCAACATCGCTATCGACGACATCTTCATCCCCGAAGAGGACGAGGAACAGCCGGCCCGAGTGCAGTAGAGCCCGAGTGCAGCAGAGGCAGTGGAGAAGGCACAGTAGAGATCATGGTCCGCCTGGCTGTGTCCAGCCGACCGGCCGCAATCGCGGCCGCGGTTGCCGGCTGTCCAGCGGTGGCCGCGCTTTCCGCCGGAACAACCGGTGACGTGGCCAGTTACCTTCCCGGTCGTCGCGTCGTCGGCGTCCGCAAGGCACCGGGGGGCGTCGCCGTCCATGTCGTCGCGTGGTTCGGCCCCACCATGGCCGAGGTCGCCGGCCAGGTTCGCTCGGCGGTTACGGCGGTGGCGCCGGAATGCGAGCGGATCGACGTCGTGATCGACGATCTCGAACTCCCCCCGGACGGACCCGTCACTGCCGCTACCTCTACCGCTGCTACCGGCAGTACCGCCAGCAGTACCGCTGGTGTCGATACCGCCGGCACTCAGGACGAGGCCGGTGCCAGATCAGGGCCAGGGCCGGGGCCGGGGCCGGGATCCGGGAGATCCGGGGGCGCGACCGCCGACCGCGGGCAACCCGAACAGCCGGGGCAACCCGGGCCTGCGAGAAGGAAACGCAGGAGTGCATCGGCGTCCCCCGCGGCGTCCGCAGGGGCAGGAAACGGGAAGAAACGACAGGACGAAAGAGGATGAGACAACGAGGGACTGTGGGCGCTCCAGGGACGGCGGACGAACAGGGACGGTAAACGACGAAAGAGACGGTGAACATGGCGTCCGAACACCGCCGGGCAACGCCCGACACCGCCGTCCACCGCGCCGAGATCCGCAGGTTCGTCCGCGAGAACCATCCGGATCTCGGCGGAGATCCTGACGCGTTCGTATCGGGCCTGCACGCTCTGCGCACGCAGTGGTCGCCGCGACCCACCTGCGGCGAGGTGACGGCGTACCGCAAGCAGTCGGGCCTTGCGCTCGTCATCGGCTGGATCCGGCGGCAGCCGATCCAGCGGCGGCGGACAGGGCGGACAGGATCGCGCAGGCCTCCGCGGGTGCGCTAAGGCGTCGGTCAAGTAGCGCAGATCCGCTCCGAAGTCGGCCAAGGATCCATGATTGAAAACCGTCGAATCATGAAAGTGAGGGAGTAGACGGTCGTGATAGCAGCCGTTTCCACACTCAATCCCTTGATCGAAACGGGACGTGTGACTACCTGACCGGTGCGTTAGCCCCCGCAGGTGCGCCAGGCCGGTGGACCGCGCCCGATGGATCTTTACTCACGGTGTGCATACAACCCCTTCGACAACAGGAGGCTCCGATGCGATCAGGCGCACTCGGTCTCATCGCGGGACTGGTCTCAGGTCTCGCGCTCGCCGTCGGCGACTTCAGCGACTTTCTGATCGTCCTACTGCTCGGGGCAATCGGCCTCCTCGTCGGCAAGGTGGTGGACGGAGAGGTCGACCTCACCCGGTACCTCGGTGGTGACCGGCGGCGGGAGCCCCGGTGAATCCGCAGACCCCGGTGCGCACGGTGCCGGTCAGGCCGGCGGGCGTCAGCCTGACCCAACCGGCGGATCCGGCGCGGCGGGCGGTCCCGGGCGGGATCGACGAGCGCACCGGGAGCAGAGCCGATCCGGCCATCCGGGGAAGGCTGCTCATCGCCGATCGGGTCGTCGAGAAAATCGCCGCCGAGGCCGTGCGGGACGTCGAATCCGTCGGGGGTCTGCGGCACAGGTTCCCCGGGCGGGCCCGGTCGACCGGCAACGACCGCCCTCCCCGGGTGTCAGCCCGCGTCGGCCGGGGCACGGCTCGGATTTCCATGTCGTTGTCCATTCGGTACCCTGCCCGAATCATGGAGATATGCGATGGAGTGCGGACGCGGGTAACCGGGCATGTGGCCGATCTCGCCGGTCTGCGGGTCACCCGCCTCGACATCGACGTCTCCGCGTTGGATCTCGGCTCAGACCCGGGCGCCCGGGTGCGCTAGCTTACGAAAGGTCACCACTGTGCGCCTGACAAACAGGATTGTCGCGGCGCTGCTGGCAGCGGCCCTTGCCGCGGCCGGCGTGATCGCGATAGTCGAGATGGTGAACGCGGCCCTGGACAACGGGTACGCCATCGTCGACTGGCGGTCAGCCGTTGACGTCATGACACGTAACACCTGGTCCAACACAGGCCCGGCGGTTCTCGCCGTTGTCCTGATCATAGCCGGGGTGCTGTTGCTCACCCTGGGAATACTGCGTGGCCCGGCGGAATGGCTCGCGCTACGGCCGATCTCGACCGGCACCCGGGGCTTCGTCTCCCGTTCCGGTCTGAGCCGTTCGCTGGACAGCGCAGTCACGGAGGTGGACGACGTGAGCCGGGCAAAGGTGCGCCTCCAGCGACACACCATGACAATTATGGTCGAGCTGCACCCCCGAAGCAGCGCGGACACACCGGCACAGGTGCTCGACCGGGTCCGTGAGCACCTCGCGTTGTTCGATCTGGTGGCACCACCGAAAACGAAGGTGAAGACCTCCCGTCGCCCCGCCCGTGACCGTAACGTCGTGCCGGAACCCGCCCCGCATCCCACAACACCTCCCACGGCGTCGCCCACCGTGCCTCCCACGGCGTCGCCTCCCACGGCGTCGCCTCCCACGGCGTCGCCTCCCACGGTGTCGCCTCCCACGGCGTCGCCTCCCACGGCGTCGCCTCCCACGGCGTCGGGCGCGTCCTTCACCGCGCCGTCTCCCACCGCAGCCCCCGAGGCGTCGGGTGGTTCCACGTCCACGTCCACGTCGGTGACGGAGGCCAACTTCGGCGCGCCGGCGCGCCGCGGGCCGTATCCGGTGGGCCTGGACCTGACCAAGCCCGATCCAGCCAACGACCGGGAGAACGAACAATGAGCGCAACCACCACCCCGGTCAGTGACCCGCGGGCCGACAGCCCGATCCCCCATCTGGGAGCACCGACAGGGCCAGGCGAGGTGGAGAGCACCGAACCGGCAGGACCGCCGGACCCGTCCCGGCAGCACAGGCGTCCGGTCACACGCGGGATCGACCGGTTCAACCGGGTGATGTTCACCCTGCTGGGGCTGATACTGCTTGGTGCCGGAGTGGTCGCTCTACTTGCTGGTAACGGTGTGTTCGGGACGGACAGCGCCAACCGGCCGACGCTCACCCCAGGCAACCGGGCCTTCGCCGCCAGCCACGCGTGGTTCTGGCCCGTGGTGGGAGTGGCCACGGCCGCGATCGTGCTGTTGGCGCTGATCTGGCTGTCGGCGCAGTTCTCCTCGGGCCGGCTGTCCGCACTGCATGTGATGGACGACAGGTTCGGGCGCGTCCGGGTGGACGGGCGGGCCTTCACAGCGGCGGTGCGCAACGAGCTGGCCGGCACCGACGGCGTCCGGCAGGTGCATGCGCGGCTACTGGGCAGCGAAGAGCACCCACTGCTGCAGGTGGTCGTGACCGTGCAACCCGATGCGGACATCCACCGGATCCGCTCCGAGATCGAACAGATCGCCCTGCCACACGCCCGCGAGACCGCGGCACGCCCCAACCTCACCGTCGAGCTCGAGCTCGTCCCAGGCGCGCACCGCAGCGACCGCGTGCGCTGAGCACGTCCTCACACGCAGCCGCCCACCAGCCGAAGAGCGCGCGATCATCATTTGTTCGCGCGCGGAGGCCCCGGGGAAGTCACCTGGCCGAAGAACGAGCGATCGTCGTCCTTTCGCGCGCGGAGCCCCCCGGAAGTTCGGTCAACAGTCCTGCGGTCGACGGCCGCGTCCCTGACCCGGGTGGCACGACGGGCCAGACAAGGACGGTTCGGCCGGCGGCGGCTGCAACGACGTGACGCTGGGCATCACCGTGGGCGGTCTGGCGGACACGGCGCCCGGCGACGTCACGGACAGGCCCGAAGCAGATGCCGGGGGTGCCGGAGGAGTCGCTGTCGGGATGACCGGACCCACGCCCGCCGCAATGTCGGACGGAGCCACCTGTACCGTAACCGCGGCCGGTGGCGTGGCTGTGGTGAACGACGCCGGAGGCGGGGGTTCGCCGTCGACCGGCTTCCCGCCCGTTACGGGCCGATCCGTCACGGTATGTGGTCGTTGACTTCCCAGCATCACAACGATGCCGAAAAGCGCACCGAACGCGCACACCACCATGACGATCGTCAGTGCCACGCCCGTCCGAGAATGCCGTTGCGCAACAGCTGTCCGGTTCGCTGCGGCGCCCCGCAACACCCGGATGGCCGAGCCTGCGGGATCGGGCGGAACACCGCTGTCGGGCCTGTCCGCTTCCTGTCCGCCGCGCCGCGCGGACGCCGGCCCGCCGGTCGAGGAGTCAAGGGCAGCGCGATCATGCTTCTTTCGTGCTCGGAGTTCCTCCCGGATCGGTACAGCCGATCCGGGAGGTCCGGGAGGCCCAGATCCCCGGGTCGGCTGTACCGATCCGACACCGTCGTTCGGCGGGCTCGCAGCCGACCGCACGAACCGATCACGGCCTTGTTGGTCTGCCGCGTCCGCTCCGGGCGGCCGGTCGGTCCCGGGGACTCCCTCCCAGGGAAGCAGGCTCCTGGCGCGCGGCTCGGTGTCTTCGGACACATGCTCACCCCCCACCCTGATCCGTTCCGCTGCGACGGCCGGAACAACGGACCTGTACGGACATCTACCCCCACAGCGGATGTCATATGGATAACATCTTTTGCCCCTGTTCCCCGCAGCGCCCCCTCCCGCCGCCGCAGGATGCAGGAGAGGACGCTGAGGCAGGCCACGGTGACGTGCCGCCCTGCCAGACCGCTGTCGATCTTTCGTGCCGGCACTTCCGGCGCGGGCCGGTACGGGGAAGCGCTGGTCAACGCCAGTTCGTCGGTCAGTGGCCGGCTCGCGGCCACTCATACCCGGGATCGAGACGGGCGAGGGCGAGGCGGGTGAAGGCGGCCACGTCCAGGATCTCGCCCCTGGCGGACGGGTCGACGCCTGCGGCAAGCGCAAGACGCTCGGCCTGGCGCGCCGACCCCGCCCAGCCCGACAACGCCGCCCGCAGGGTCTTGCGGCGCTGCGCGAAGGCCGCGTCCACCACGGCGAAAACAGACTGGCGCAACTGCGGCGACCCTGGTTGATCACGACGGGTGAACGCCACCAGGGACGAGTCGACGTTGGGCTGCGGCCAGAACACCGCCCGCGGCACCGGGCCGGCCGGACGAGCCGAGGCATACCAGGCCATCTTTACGCTCGGCACGCCGTACACCCGACCGCCCGGCGACGCGGTCAGCCGGTCGGCCACCTCGGCCTGCACCATGACCAGCCCGCGCCCGACCGACGGAAAGCGCTCAAGCACGCCGAGCAGCAGCGGTACGGCCACGTTGTAGGGCAGGTTCGCGGCGAGGACGCTCGGCGGGTCGCCGGGGATGTCGGCGGGCTCCAGGCGCAGCCCGTCCGCCGCCAGCACGGTCAGGCGGGCTGCCAGCTGCGGCCCAACCCGCGCCGTGGCGGTCGCCGGAAGTGCCGCGGCCAGGGGCTCGTCCACCTCGACCGCGACGACCCGGCGGGCGGCCGACAGCAGCCCGAGGGTCAGCGAGCCCAGCCCGGGACCGATCTCCAGGACGGTCTCGTCCGGCTCCACGCCCGCCAGGCGCACCAGTCGACGGACGGTGTTCGGGTCGACGAGAAAGTTCTGGCCGCGGCGCTTGGTCGGCCGCACGCCGACAGCGGCGCTGATCGACCGTACGTCCGCCGGTGTGAGCAGGCCGTCGGGAAGGCGCGGATCAGGAGAGCGCGGATCGGGGGCTACCAGGGCCCGAACATCCGTTCAGAGGTGGCGGCGACCGCCGACGCGAGGGTGTCGACGTCCTCCCCCCGGGCGGCGGCCAGCGCCCGCAGCGTCAGCGGTATCAGGTACGGGCCGTTCGGTCGGCCCCGCCACGGGACGGGAGTAAGGAACGGTGCGTCCGTCTCGACCAGCAGCAGGTCACGGGGTGCCACGGCGGCGGCGTCCCGCAGGCTCTGGGCGTTGTTGAACGTCACGTTCCCGGCGAAGGACATCACGTAGCCGGCGTCGGCGCAGACCTTCGCCATGGCCTCGTCGCCGGAGAAGGCGTGGAAGACCACCCGGTCGGGCGCGCCTTCCTCGGTGAGGATGCGCAGTGTGTCCTCGTGCGCATCCCTGTCATGGATCATGAGGGTGCGGCTGGTCTGCTTGGCGATCGCGATGTGGCGGCGGAAGCTGTCCCGCTGGGCGGCGTGCCGCTCGGGTGGCGTGCGGTAGTAGTCCAGGCCGGTCTCCCCGACTGCCCGCACCTTCGGCGCGGCGGCCAGCTCGGCGATCTCGGCGAACGTCTCCTCGCTGACACCGCCGGCGGCCTCGTTCGGGTGGATCGCCACAGCGGCGTAGACGTCGGGATGCCCGGCCGCGACCTGCGCCTGCCAGCGGCTGGTCGGCAGGTCGACCCCTACGGTCACCAGCCGCCGGACGCCGACGGCCTGCGCCGCCGCGACGGCCGCGTCCACATCCCCGCCCATGATGTCGAGGTGGCAGTGGCTGTCGACCACCTCCGCCCGCGCCTCCACCGACAGCGGCGGCGGCGCGGGCGGAGGGTCGCCACGACGTTCACCGTCGCGTGCCATGTACCGCTCACCCACCCTTCCATCCCGTTGGCGACCCGGCCGTGGGCCTCCCGGACCTCCCAGATCGGCTTCTGGGTCTCCGGACCGGCTTCCGGCCTTCCCCGACGGGCTTCCGGACCTCCCCGACCGGCCCGGACTTCCCGACCGGCTTCGCCGATCCTGCAGGAACCCCGGAGCCGACAGGATCCCCGACCATGAAAAACATGATCGCTTCGCCTTCAGCCCGTCCTGGGGGCGTGTGAACCACACCCTGTGGACATGGACCGTACCCATGGTGGGAGCCGCATCCTGGACCGATCCTACGGATGACGCGCAACCGGCCCAAGACCGCAAGGATCCAGAAGACAGCAGGACATCCGATGCGTCTACGGTGTCAAGCTGCCGGACTCCGCTGCCGGGGTCGTGGAGGGCTGGGGCGAGGGTGGCCGACGAGGACGGCGGCGAGGTCGATGAGACGGTCGACGTAGTCCAGGGCGTAGGCGCGCCGGTCGGCTCCGACCAGGAGGCCGAGGAGAGCGAGGAGAGCGAGGAGGCCGGCGAACAGCACGATCATGATCGCGGGGAGGACGCAGGCGACAGGTTGCACGATGGCGCGCAGACCGGCGTCGGCGCAGCAAGCTGGACGTGCAGGGACTTGACATCGATGCCTTCGCCGGTCAGGACGTCCCGGATGTGCCGGCCGACCGCGTCCCCGCCCACCACACCAAGGGCGGTGACGTGTGCGCCGTGCCGGGCGAGGGCCACCGCCTGGTTGAGGGCCTTGCCGCCGGGCGTGGTGCGGATACCGTCCGCCTTGAGATCATCTCCCCAGTCGGGCAGCCGTGACGTGGTGACCAGGCAGTCCGCGACGTAGGAGCCGACGACCACGAACCGCGGACGCGGGCCGCCGCCGGCGTGCGGGGACGCCACCGGTGACAGGGCAAGGAATTCCCATGGCCCGGGTGTCATAACAACGTCGACCCACCGTCGGACACCGCAGACCCATCACCTGGTAGACAGGTACCAATGTCCTCGTCGCTCACCGTCGCACTGGTGACTCCGTTGACCGGTCCGGCGGCCGCATACGGTCTGGCCACTCTCCGCGCGGCCACATTGTGGGCCCGCGACGAGCAGCTTCCACTGCCATGGGACGACGTCAACGTCACCGCGTACGATGCACATCCGCATCCCGCGGCGGCGATGCGGTCCGCGGCCGCGGCGGAGCCAGATGCCATCTTCGGCCCGTACGGGCAGCGCAGCGCACTGGCCGCATGTGCCGCCACCGACCGGGTCGTGTTCAACATCGGCGCGCCTTCGACACGATTCGTCCGCCAGACGTTCCCGAACGTCGTCAACCTGCTCTCCCCGCACTCGACGTGGACGCGGGGGCTGCTCGCCGCGGTCCGTGCCGCCGACCGGCGGGCCCGCAAGGTCACGGTGCTGGTGGCGTCCGACGACCGGGCGCTGGAAGTCGTCTCTGTCGTGCGGGCCGCCGCGACCCGGCTGGGCTTCGAGGTCACCTCCAGCGTGTTCCGCCCAGGCCGCGCCATGATCGCCGCCCGGCGGCTCCCGCCCGCGGACGTCCTGATCGTCCAGGGCGATCCGGACGACGAGACCGCCGCGGCCGAAGTGCTGCTGCGCAGGCCGTGGCGGGCCGCGGCGTTCTCCACCGCCGGGCACGACGACGCGCTGACCACCCTGCGTAATCGCCGCGATGGTCTGCTAGGGCCGCGCGCCTGGTCACCGCAGCTGCCCGCGGCGGCCGGCACCGGGCCGAGCGTGTCCGAGTTCGTGGCCTACTACCGGCGGATGTATGACCAGCTACCGGCCGCAACCGCGGCGGTGGCCTACACGGCCGGGCTGGTTCTGGGCCGCTGTATCCGGGCGAACGGCCGGGCCGACGACCGTTGCGTGCTTGCCGCCGCGCGCACGCTCGACACGTCCACCCTGCTAGGCCGGTTCCGCCTCGACCGGGCCACCGGACTGCAGGTCGGCCACCACAGTCATCTCGTGCAGTGGCAGGACGGCGTTGCCCGCGTGGTCTGGCCCGCCAACCGGGCCCAGTCCCCGTTGGCCTATCCGCGCTCGCAGATCGGGGTAGCAGGGCAGCGCGCCATGACCGCTTCATGAGGATGCCGGGCGGATTCGTGCGGATGCCGAGCCGATTCGTCCGGATACCAGGTCGATCCGTGCGGATGCCGAGCGGACGGGTCAGGATCGGGATCGGTCTGGCCGCCGCGGTGTTCCTCACCGCGACCGGGCGGTTGTTCGTCTGGCCGGTCAGGGACGTCCCGGAGCCGGTCGACGCGATCGTGGTGTACGCCGGGAGCCCCGGCCGGCTGGCCAAGGCGGTCGATCTGGCCCGGGCCGGATATGCGCCGGTGCTCGCCGTGTCGACCCCGTTCGGGGCCGATCCGTGCCCGGTCGCCCTTCCCGGCGTTCAGGTGATCTGCTTCCGCCCGAACCCGATCACCACCCAGGGCGAAGCGCGGATGACCGCGGAACTGGCCGCCCGTCACGGCTGGCGATCCGTACTGATCATCGTGGGGACCTCGCAGGACACCCGGGCGCGGATCCGGGTGAAACGGTGCTACGAGGGCCGTGCCCTGTTCGTCACCGTGTCGCCACGGCTACGCAGCTGGCCATACGCGATCAGCTACGAATGGGCTGCCATGGTCAAGGCGTTGACCATCCAGCGAGGCTGCTGATCGCCCTCGAGGCTTTCAGAGGGCCGACGGCAGCACGATCATGCTTTCCTCACGCTCGGAATTCCTGCGGGTCCGGGAAGCCTGGGGGTCCAGGTCCGAACCGCTGAGGGGCGAGGACGTCGGCCCGGATGCCGTAATCCCCAGGTCCCGGGCCGCTGAGAGGCGAGCGGAGAGGACGGCTCACCCGCCATCTCCGCGAGCCTTGGCCGCGAGTACGGCGTCGTAGACCACTCGACGGGGTACCCCGTGCTCGGCCGCCGCTGCCGTGATGGCCGCCTTGCGCGGTGTCCCGCCGGCTTCGCGAGCGGCGACCTCGGCCGCGAGCACAACGGCGAGGGCCGCCGCGGCCGGCGTGCCGGGCTCCGCCGCCGCGTGCGGGGACGTCGCCGGCCTGCCCGCCACCACCAGAGTGATCTCGCCTCGGACTTCCCGCCCATGGGCCCATGCCGCCAGCGCACCGAGATCGTCTCGGACGATCTCCTCCCACGTCTTGGTCAGTTCGCGGCACACCACTGCCGCGCGGTCGGCCCCGAAGGCCGCGGTAAGATCGTCGAGTGTCGCGGGCAACCGGTGCGGAGCCTCCAGGATGACCAGCGTGCGCCGCTCCCCGGCCAGTTCGGCAAGGCGCGACCGGCGCTCACCCGTCCGGCGCGGCAGAAAGCCCTCGAACACCCAACGGTCCGTGGGCAACCCGCTGACCGCGAGCGCGGCGGTCACCGCGGACGGTCCCGGAACGACCGTCACCGCCACCCCGGCCATGGCGGCGGCGGCCACCACCCGGAAACCCGGATCCGACACGGCCGGCATTCCCGCATCCGTGATGAGCGCGACCGTGGCTCCCGCACGCAGCCGGGAGAGCAGGAAGTCCGCGCGGGAGGACTCGTTCGCGTCGAAGCAGGAGACCACCCGCCCGGAGATGGTGACGCCGAGGGCCGCGGTCAGCCGGCGCAGGCGGCGAGTGTCCTCGGCCGCGACGATGTCGGCCTGGGCGAGGACCTCGCCCAGGCGCGGGCTGGCATCGCGGACGTCACCGATCGGCGCACCGCAGAGCATCAGAGTTCCGGACACCCGCCGAGTCTGCCAGGTTCCACCACCTACATTGATGCGGTGGCGGTGACAGCGACCTATCCGACCGTGGACAGCGGTAAGCCGCGGGCTACCGCTGTCACCGAGAGCGACGGCGGCGGCCCGCCACTACGGGACCGGCTGGTACCGCCGATGCCGACCGACCGGATCGCCGGCTGGCTCGCGTCGCTGGCCATTGCGGCGGTCGCCGGCGTCCTGCGGTTCTGGCAGCTCACAGAGCCGCGCGGCATCTACTTCGACGAGGTCTACTACACCCACGACGCCTACGGTCTACTCACCCACGGCTATGAGCTGACCGATATCAAGAGCGGCTGCAACGGCGCCGGGTTCGTCGTCCATCCGCCGCTGGGCAAGTGGCTGATGGCGGCGTCGGAATGGATCTTCGGGTACACCGACTGCGCCGATGTACGTCACGGCAACCCCGAACTGGGATGGCGTTTCGCCTCCGTCGTCGCGGGGACGCTCGCGGTGCTCGTTCTCGCGCGTATCGCCAGGCGGATGTTCCGGTCGACTCTGCTCGGCTGCTTCGCCGGCCTGCTGCTCGCCTTCGACGGGCTGGAGTTCGTCCAGAGCCGGATCGGCATCCTCGACATCTTCCTGATGACCGGGCTCGTTCTGGCCCTGGCCTGCCTGGTTCTCGACCGGGATCATGGACGGGCCAGGCTCGCCTCCAGGCTCGCGGACACCGGCGACGCCCCCGAGGGGAGGACCAGGGGTGCGCGCTTCGGCGCGCGGCTTGGCGCTCGGCCGTGGCGGCTGGCGTGCGGGCTGTGTCTCGGCGCGGCCATGGGAGTGAAATGGAGCGCTGTCTACACGCTCGTGGGATTCGCCGCGCTGGCGATCGCCTGGGATGCGGGCGCGCGCCGGACAGCGGGCGTCCGGCGGCCCGTCCTGGCCGCTGTGCGCAGGGACGGACCGCAGTGGTTCGCAAGCTTCGGAGCGCTTCCGATCATTGTGTTCTTCGCGACGTGGACCGGCTGGTTCGTCACCGACGGCGGTTACAACCGTCACCGTTTCGGTAACGGCACGTGGGCCGCACTACACGGCTGGTGGGACTACCAGCAGCAGATCTTCCGCTTCCACGAGCACCTCGACGCCTCGCACCCGTATGCGTCCAAGCCCCTGAGCTGGCTGGTTCTGGCCCGGCCGGTCGCCTACTTCTACAGCACGCCCAAGGCCGGGGAAGCCGGGTGCGCTACCCAGGCCGGCTGTTCCCGGGAAATTCTCGCGATCGGCAATCCGGCGATCTGGTGGGTCGGGACGCTGGCGCTGGTCGGCGTGTTGGCGCTGTGGGTGAGCCGGCGGGACTGGCGGGCGGCCCTCGTCCTCGTCGGCTTCGCAACGTCGTTCCTGCCGTGGCTGGCGTTTCCCAGCCGGACGATGTTCCTGTTCTACGCGTTGCCGCTGCTGCCGTTCCTCGTCCTGGGGCTGACCGCGCTCGCGGGGGTCGCGATGGGTTCCCGGACCGCTTCGGACGTCCGGCGACTGGTCGGTTCGTTGACGGTCGGCATCTATGCGATCATCGTTGTCCTGCTGTTCGTCTACTTCTATCCGATCATGGCGGCGCAGGTGATCCCGGCCTCGGCATGGCGGGTCCGGATGTGGTTTCCGGGCTGGATCTGACGCGCTGCCACCAGCCGGCCCGGCTGGATCGGCCGGGCCGGCCGGATCGGACGGCCCGGCTGGCCTGCCTGACCTGGCGGGTCTGCGCGTGGACGAGCCGTAGCTGCGCTACTCCGAACGCCCCTGCCAGCGGCAGGCAGACCAGCGCCGGCAGCATGTAACGGTAGTCGAACACCGCTGTCGCGCAGGGCACCACCAGCAGGGCCAGGCCCATGCCCACCACCAGCAGACAGTCGTGGCGGACACGGACGATCCCATAGCCGGAGGCGGCCATCGACGCCAGCACACCCACCAGCACGCAGCCGGCGAGCGGCGGTCCGGGGGAGAGGAGCCAGGTCCGGGGCGGCAGAAGCGAGCTCCGGGATGGCAGAACCGAGGTCGGCCGGTGCCGGCACAGGCCCGGTCGCGGTCACGCCGTCGGCAGGGCCGCCACGCACAGCAGCGACTGCCCGAACGGGACCTTCGTCCAGCGTTCGATGAACCGGGTGGTCGGCACGACGATCCGGTCGTAGACGCCCACCAGGCGCGGGTCGGCGCTCCGCTGCCCGGCACAGCGGACCGCCGCCCACCAGGCGATGCCACCCAGCAGGTTCACCGGCCCCAGCCGCTCGACGCGCAGGCCGGCCGAGTGGACCCGCGCCCGCAGCGTGGCCGGGGTGTAGCGGCGGAAGTGGTCCACCATGCGATCGAACTCCCCGTACAGCGCCGGGTACGCCGGTACCCACAGCACTACCCGACCACCCGGTGACACCAGGCTCCCCAGCCGTCGCAACGCGGCGACGTCGTCGTCGACGTGCTCCAGGACGTTCATCATGATCAGCGTGTCGACCGGAACGACCCGCCCGCCGGCTTCAACCCCAGCCTCGAACCCGGCAGCGACCCCGGCCACATCGAGGGCAACCACGTCGACGTCGGCCCGCCCGGCAAATCGGTCACGTAGAGTCTGCAAACAGAACGTGTCGGTGTCAGAGACAGTCAGATAGTCGTATCCGCGGAGTCCAGCGGCGAACTCGCCCAGGCCCGACCCGACCTCCAGGATCCGGCGACCGCAGTACGGCGAGACCAGATCGAGCTCGAAACGCCGATAGTTGGCCGCAGCAGCGCCGCCCAGGTGATTCTCCAGCGCCCGCGGGTCGACGCCACCCGGCAGACGGATCGCGGCGGCAGCGGTGGCCCCGGCTACCGTGGTCATTTTCCACCAACCGGCACGCCAGGCTCCGAGCTGCCGACACCGCCGCGGACACCGGCAGCGCTCCCGGCGGTCAGCAGATGCAGGAAGAAGGACGCGAATCCGGTCTCGGCACCGAGCACCGTCAACGTCATAGCCAGCAGCGCCGGCCGCAGTTCCTCCAGCGGGCCGGGATCGGCGGCGATCCAGCGTCCCAGGACGACCCCGTCGACAGCGGAGCCGATGACGAACAGGACGCAACCGGCCACCAGGCTGCGCTCCAACGTGAAGTGCCGGTACGCGCGGGCGAGCAGCGGGCCAGGGCACCGGGCCCGGCCAAGCGCACGGTTGTAGGCATCAGCGAAGATCCCAAGCAGTACCACCTGCCAGCCGAGGACGGCGACCATCGCGAACAGCACGCAGACATGGACGTCGAGACGGCGGAAACCGAGATCGAAAACTCCCGGCAGCAGCACGAGCTGTCCGGCGACACCGAAGGCGAGTAACACCAGGCCCGGGATGACGAACAGGTGGCGGGGCGCGAGCGGGAGCATGAAGCGAACGTGCCGCCAGCCGTCCCGCAGCGAACGGAGTTTGGACGCGCCGACCCGGCGATGGTAGGTGATCGGCACCTCCTCGACCCGCAGGCCGGCCCGGGCAGCCGAGATGACCAGCTCCGAGGCGAGTTCCATGCCTTCGCATCGGGGCCGCATATGCTCGTACGCGGCGCGGGTGAACGCGCGCATTCCGGAGTGGGCGTCGGACGAGGTGACGCCGAAGAGCCTGTTGAGCATCCCGGTGAGCAGTGGATTACCCAGGTAGTGTCCCCGCGCCGCCGCGAATTCGGTTAGGCAGACGTTTCCGTAGCCTTGTCGCGATTCGGTCAGCACGCGTGCGCCGGCCGAGAGAGCAACCGAGATCGACGCGTCCGCGGAACCGTTGTCGACGACGATTACCTCGCCGGTAAGCCCGGCATCAGCGATGCCGGCGAACGCCTTGGCCACGCAGATCCCGACCGATGCCTCCTCGTTGAGGCACGGCATGACCACGGAGACCTCGACTGCGCCGGACTCGACAGCGCAAAGATCAACGGCAGAAGGCTCGACGGCAGAAGGCTCAACAACGCAGAGCTCGACGGCAACGGCGCCGAGCCCGGCGGGACCGGCGGGACCGGCGGGACCGTCCGCAGCAGACTCCACGATCGTGACCGTGATGCCCGTCTCCTGCGTGACGCCGGCGGCGGAACCGCCGATGGCTGATCCGCTCAGCGGCCCGGGAACCCGGGCCTGCCGGACCTCCCGGATCGGCTTCCGGACTGCAGATCCGGCCGGAGCCCCGGGCGCGCAAGAAGCATGATCACGCCGCTGTCGGCCCTGCGGTGCTGGGCAGCCCGGGGCCGCCGGCCGGGTCGTAAGGGCCACCGAGTTCTCAGTCACCAGACCTCCCGTTGTGATCAACAATAGGCACTATCGGTGACGGTACTAACACTTAAAGTGAAAGAGTGGCGGGAGTGAACCGCGGGTCGCCTACTTTGAGTAAGATATACCTTGCATTTAGAAATATCATTTACCGAACTCCGAGGATGCGCCCATAGGCTGCCAGGGGGTGCCTGCCAGCACGGCGACGCAATCAGGGATGGTGGGAGGGACCAAACCGGCTTCTCGCGGCCGACACAGGAGGGAAGGAACTACTATGGCGGATGTCTCGGTACGCTTTGCGATGACCGATGACAGTGAGATCGTGCTGAACCTGTCACTCACGCAGGCGATCCGACTGACCGAAGCCATCGCATCCAAGGTCAGTCAGGCCATGACGGAACAGCCGCCACGAGGAAGCCTCAACGGCAACTCCTACGGCGGTCCGTCCGTGCGCCCCGGCCCCTACTCGACTTCCTGACGGCCAACCACAGACGCAGGGGCCCCGCACCGTCACCAAGCAGACAACCACCAGCGCCCCGGGGACCTGGGCCGCCGGCAGCGCGAGAAAAGCATGATCGCGCCGCCTTTGGCCCTCCGGAGCACCGGTCAGGTGATCGTTGATCCACCGGAAACGGCCAACCGCAGACGCAAGGGTTTCTGTACTGTCGCAAAGCAACTCCACCTACACGAGCCCCCTTGGTGATCGCCGACAGGTGATCGCCAAGCCATAAACAAATACCAACCACAGACGTACTGTCCCCGACCAGGCCCGAGGATGTGAATGCGGTGCTGTTGTGACAGCACCGCATTCACATCCTTCCCCCTGATAAGCGGCTCTTCGCAGCTGACCGGAAAGTGTATTCAGGCAAGCCTGGAGAAGAAGGCGTCCCGCAGCTCATCCGTTCAACTCGGTCGCCACGTTTGCCCAGGTCGGCGTACTTGGGCCAGAACACGGACGCCAGATGGTAACCATTTGCGATCGAGTGGCTACGATATCCAGTCGGGTGCGCAGAGCCGCTAATCTGTCAGTTGGGCGATGAGTGCTCGCAGCAGTTCGAGATCGCGGCGGCGGATCTCCGCCGGCGAACGGCCGTCCGGGCCGGCCGGGGCGAGCGACGCACGGACTCCGCGCAGTTTCTCCCGCAGATACTGGACCTCCTGCGGTGGTAGCAGACCCTCGCGCAGGAGCAGCACAACATGCCCGCCGTGCTCGACAACGTCGGCAGGGGCCGTCATGGCCATGGTCACGACCCGGATGCCCAGCGGCTCCGCCCGGTCGTACACCATGAGCAGTCGGTCTTCCGCGATGATCTCTGCCGTGCCGTCGTCCCACAGCACGGTTGCCCGGGCCGCGTTGGACGGCAGCCATCCGGCCGCCTCGACCCGGACCCGGTCCTCACCCGGCGCGAGTTCACGGCGCGGTGCCGCGTGCACAGCCAGGACGGTCCCGCAGCGTGACCAGACCCCGCCGCCAAGATCATCAACTGGGGACACCCGGTCACCTTTGGCGAACATGACAAGACCGCCTTGACCATCCTGTGCCGTTGGCCTCTGTGCCGGCATGGCGTGATCGTAGAGTGGTATCGACGGCTACCAGCACGGACGCCCAAACCCCCAGCCCGGATTGCGCCCATCTGAACACTTTTTGTTATGAATTTATGATAGCCCCAGGTCAGGGCCAGCCCATCTCGGCCATCATCGGCAGGCACCCCACCGGCGATCCGACCTGATGATCAATTCTGTATGGCCCCGGGCTTCCGCAAGCCGGCTCCGCAACGCTGGCAGCGGCGTCCGCGTGATCTGACGTTCACACGTAATGATCGGTATCGCCCGACACTTCGAGAAGTTGACGCTCACGAGCCGGTGGCCGGACGTACGTTCGCGGGAGCCCTAAACGATGATCCTATTGGCAGCCCACCGGAGAGGCCACCCATGCGCGACACCGGCTATCCGCCCATCGAGGAGCATGCGGTCATCGGCGACCTGCGCACGGTGGCGCTCGTTGCGACCGACGGCACCATCGACTGGTACTGCCCGCAGCGCTTCGACGGACCTTCGGTGTTCGCAAGCCTGCTGGACGTCGAACGCGGCGGAGCCTTCCGCATCCACTGCCCTGGCTCCCGGGCCAAGCAGCTCTACCTGCCGGACTCCAACGTCCTGATGACCCGCTTCCTCGCCCCCCAGGCCGTCGGCGAGGTCGTCGACTTCATGGTCCCGGTCGACAGCGACGTCACCGAGTCGCCACACGTGGTCGTCCGGCAGGCCAGGGCGGTACGCGGTCGGGCAGAGTTCTCGCTGCGCTGTCACCCGCACTTCGACTACGGGCGGGCGTCGCACACGGTAACAATTGTCGAAGGTCAGGGAGCGGTGTTCGACTCTCCCGTCGGCAGCCTCACCCTGCGCACCTCCATTCCGCTTGCCAGGGACGGCACCGGTGTCACGGCGACGTTCGCACTCGACATGGGGCAGAGCGCGGACGTCGTCCTGGAGTGGAACACTCCGATCCGCCCGCTGGTGGAGGGCGAGGCCGAACGATTGTTCAACCGTACCCTGACCTACTGGCAGAACTGGCTGCGCCGCAGCCGCTACCACGGCCGCTGGCGCGAAATGGTGCACCGCTCCGCGCTCGTGCTCAAACTGCTGGTCTACCGGCCCACCGGAGCGCTGGTGGCGGCGCCCACCACCTCCCTGCCGGAGGAACTCGGCGGTATCCGCAACTGGGACTACCGGTACACGTGGATCCGTGACGCCGCGTTCACCATCTACGCACTCATGACGCTCGGGTTCACCGACGAGGCCGCCGCCTTCATGGACTGGCTGGAACAGCGCTGCCAGGAGGCCCCAGGCGACAAGGGCCTGCACGTCCTGTACAGCGTGGACGGCAACGCCGACCTCGACGAGATCGTGCTCGACCATCTGCGCGGCTACCGCGGCTCGAAACCGGTGCGGATCGGCAACGGCGCCGCCGGGCAGCTCCAGCTCGACATCTACGGCGAGCTCATGGACTCGGTGTACCTCTACAACAAGCTCGCCGCGCCGATCTCCTTCCAGCTCTGGGAGGCGCTCTCCCGTCAGCTGGACTGGCTCGCCAAGCACTGGGAGGAGCCCGACGAGGGCATCTGGGAGACTCGTGGCGGCCGGCAGCGCTTCACCTATTCGGCGTTGATGACATGGGTGGCCTTCGAGCGTGCGTGCCGCATATCCCGACAGCGCGGCCTGCCCGGCCCCACCAACGAGTGGAAGGAGTACGCCGGCCGCGCATACCGGTTCGTCCAGAACGCGGCGTGGGATCCGGCCCGCGGCGCATACATGGAACATCCCGGGTCGTCACGGCTGGACGCCTCCCTGCTGTGCATGCCGCTGGTCAAGTTCTCCGGGCCCACCGACCCCCGTTTCCTGTCGACCCTCGACCGTTTCGGCGAAGAACTGGTCAGTGACAGTCTGGTGCGCCGTTACGCGGCAGACGGAAGCGACGGCCTGCACGGGGACGAGGGCACCTTCAACCTTTGTTCGTTCTGGTACGTCGAGGCGCTCACCCGGGCCGGCCGGGTCGGCGAGGCCCGGCTGGTGTTCGAGAAGATGCTGACCTACGCCAACCACGTCGGCCTGTACGCCGAGGAGATCGGGCCGTCCGGAGAAGCGCTTGGTAACTTTCCACAGGCGTTCACGCACCTCGCTCTGATCAGCGCGGCCCTCCATCTGGACAGGACCCTCGGCTGAGCGCCTCACCCTCGGCTGAGCGCATCCCGGCGCCGACCAGACAGCATCCCGGCGGCGACCAGGTGAAAGCCCGCTTCCGACGGAAAGTCAGCTGGTAGCTGACATGTTGCTGACGTGTGCCCGATCCACCGGCAGGATGGGTGGGTACACGTGGCTCACCGGGGTAGGACACGCCGGATGCCGGCGGATGATCCGCCCCCGGCGGGCTGGACGCGCCGGCAGGGGCGGGGCAGAGGCCGAGGCAGGCCAGGGACGAGGGACGAGGGGCGCGACGATGGCGGGACTTGACGGTTTCCGGGTCGTGGTGGCAGCCGGGCGTGGAGCCGAGACCGGTGTGGTGGTTCGCCTGTCGGATGTTCTCGTCGTTGCCAGCACCGGACGTCCCGGGACGTCGGAGATGACCAAGACCCTGCTGGCGCTGTGCGCCGACGTGGCCGGGGAGGCGGGGCCGGCCTCGGGTGCGGGCCGCCGGCTGGTGCGCCGGGTCGCCGGGCTGCTCGCCGACGCCGACCCGGAGGCCGTACCCGACTTCGCGCTGCTGGCAGGTGTGGGCGACCGGCTGGCCGTGCTGATCCACGGTTCGATGGAGGTGGCCGCCCACGGCCCGACCCCGCTCACCCTTTCCGGGATCGAGTCGGCCACCTGGGTGGACCGTCTGCTTCCGGCCGAACTCGGCCGCCTGGACATAGGCCCGGCCGGCACGCTCGGACCGGCCGGTGTCGCGGGTGTCGCCGGTGTCGGGGGCGCGGCGAACAGCCCGGCCGCCGACGCCTTCCCGCTGGACCTGCGGATAGGCGCGGTACCCGGAATCGGGGCGAGCCTGGTGGCCTGCGACGTGCCCGTGTTCGTCCCGCAGAGGGGAACCGAGGAGGACTTCGCGGCCGGCTTCGGTGGGCCCCGCGACCCGATGACCGGGGCGGCGCCGATCCCGTCAGCGGACGCCGGCCCGTCCAAGGGCTCCTCCGCCGAGTCGGTGTCGACGGCTCCGCCGGCTCTGACACCGCTGCACGGCAAGGAGATCGACACTGCCGCTCACCTGCGCGCCGGCCAGCCCACGCAGGCCGCGGACTTCGCCACCCTCACCGCCTCGGGCGACGATCCGCCGACCGAGCTTGCCGGGCGTGACCCGGCCGCGCGGATCGAGGACACCGAGAGCGAGGCACTCACCGAGCTGCCCGGCCGCGGATTCGACGTCGCCGACCTGTTCGACGACCAGGATGCTCCGACCATGCTGCCAGGCGGGTCCGAAGCCCAGGTCGAGGGCATACTCTGCGCCAACAACCACTTCAACCACCCGGCCGCGCCCTACTGCACCGAGTGCGGGCTGTCCCTGGCCCAGCAGACCGGCAATCCGGTCCGGGGACCCCGACCGACCATCGGCGTGATCGTCTTCGAGGACGGGCGGACCATCAACGTGGACAGGGACATCGTGATCGGCAGACAGCCCGACCGTGACGACGCCGTCCGCGCCGGCCGCGCGCTTCCGTTACTGGTCGAGGACGGCGAGAGTGCGGTTTCCCGCGTCCACGCGGTTATCACGCTCAACGGCTGGGACGCGGTGATCGCGGATCAGGGCTCCGCGAACGGTACCTACATCGCCCCGCCCGAGGCGACGGTGTGGACCCCGCTGAACCCGCACGAGCCGGCTCCGCTGGTCCCCGGAACCCGGGTCCAGGTGGGCAAGCGGACGTTCGTGTTCAACTCCCAGATGCAGATCTGACCACGGTGGTCGACGACAGCACCGACGAGACGGCGGACGAGGCCGCGGGCGGGAGCGCGGTCAGGCGCAGGGGCCGGATCGTGCCTCGGGCGCCGTGGGTGGTTGCGCTGACTGTCGTGGCGCTCGCCCTGGTGGCGGCCGGTGCGGGCCTGCGGGGACTCGTCGATCGTCCGCCGGATGCGGACTCCGTGGACGCCGGGTTCGCCTATGACATGTCCGCCCATCACTCCCAGGCCGTCCAGATGGCGATGGTGGAGTTCCGCGGCGGCGCGGACATGACTCAACGTAGCGTCGCTCAGGACATCGCGCTCACCCAGCAGCGGGAGATCGGCATCATGTCGGCCTGGCTCACCAGCTGGCACCTGCCGCAGGTCTCGACCGAACCGCCGATGCGCTGGATGCACGACAGCGGTCATGACACCCACAGCGCCGAGACCGGCCACGACGTCGCGCACAGCGGTTCGACCGGCAGCGCGGCCGCCGGAATCCCGCCGGATTCATCACGAATGCCTGGTATGGCCACTGATCCCGAACTGACCCAGCTGTCCAGAGCGCAGGGTCGGGATCTGGACGTCCTCTTCCTCACTCTTATGATCCGCCACCATCGCGGTGGGATCACGATGGCCCAGCAGGCCGCGGCCCGCGCGCAGGAATCGGACGTACGAGCCCTGGCCCGAGCGATGGTCATCAACCAGGCGGTCGAGATCGACCAGATGCAGACCGACCTGCGCGCGCTCGGCGCTCCCCCGGCCTGACTCACCGCCGCGACCCGGACGTCCCGGTAGCGACAGTCCGTAGCCATCTTTGGCGCCGCGCTGACAGACTGCTGGACCGAATCAGGTTGATGATTTCCTGATGTTGCCCGTGCAACATCCAATTCATGCAGCCGGCCACGGACACGATCGTCCGCCAGACCGTAATGCCACTAACCGGTCACAATTCACCATGTAATTACGAGGAGTAATCCATGACAGCCGACACCTCCCGGCAGACGAACCCGCCGGGTCCTCCGGATCCACCGAGTCCGCCGAGTCCGCCGAGTCCGCCGAAGAAGAAACGGCCAAGCTGGCTGAAGGGCGTGGTGATCGGCGGGGTGGTCGTGGCTGCCCTCGTGGTCGGCGGGCCGTTCGTCTACATCAACTTCATCGAGGGGGATCCGCCGGCCGAACTGTCGCTGGACAGCCAGCCGGCGCCGGGCACCGCCGCGACCGCCGGGGGCGCCGCCGGTGGGACCGCATATGCCACGCTCGACGGGACGTGGAAGGTCGCCTCCGGCTCGCAGGCCGGCTACCGTGTCAAGGAGGTCCTGTTCGGGCAGGACACCACCGCGGTCGGTCGGACCTCGGGCGTCACCGGGCAGTTGGTCGTCAGCGGTACCACCGTGCCGTCCGCCGACTTCACCGTGGACATGACCACGGTCACCAGCGACCAGTCACAGCGCGACAGCCAGTTCCGCGGTCAGATCATGGAAACGTCCCGGTTTCCCACGGCCACCTTCAAACTGACCAGGCCGATCGACCTCGGATCGGTGCCCGCGGAGGGCGAGAAGAGGACCTACCAGGCAACGGGTGACCTGACCCTGCACGGCGTCACCAGGACCGTCACCATCTCGCTGGACGCCCAGCGCGCCGGCGGGCAGATCCGGGCCAGCGGGCAGATCCCGGTCACGTTCAGGGACTACGACGTCAGCCCGCCGAACATCGGCGGGATCAAGGTCGAGCAGAACGGGGTCATAGAGGTCCTGCTCAACTTCGACAAGTCCTGACCCGACCGGAGGTGACACCTCGGGCGTACCGTCTGTGTCTGTGACCGTGGCCGACCCGGACGTCCGAGGTCTCACCGAGGTGGTGACCCGCCTGCGCCGTGTCCTACGCACGAGCATCCGCTCGGACTATCCATGGGAGTCTGTGCCGATGGCCCAGATCGAGCTTCTCCAATGCCTGGACGAGCGGGACGGCACGCGGGTCGGTGAACTCGCCGGTCTGCTGCGCCTGGCTCCCAACAGTGTCTCCACCCTCGTCCAGCAGCTCGCCAACACCGGCCTGGTCCGCCGTGACCGGGATCCGCTCGACCGTCGCGCCGCCCAGGTGTCACTCACCGACGCCGGCTCCCAGCGGCTTGCCGGCTGGCAGCATGCGCACGAGCGCCGGCTCGGGGAGGCGCTCGGCCGCCTGTCGGACCCGGACCGGGAGGCGATCATGGCCGCCCTGCCCGCGTTGACCCACCTGGTGGACGCCCTGGCCGACCACAGCACCACTCGACAGCATCCGCGGCCCGATCACGACAATCATCCGTGACCGCGAGGAGCAAAAGCGGAGCGATCATGTTTTCACAGCCGGGGTTCCTGCCGGATCCGGCAGGTCGGGGAGGCCCGCCTCCCGCAGCCGCGAGGCGTCAGGATGCCGCGGCCGAACCGCCACCGCCGGCCCGGGAAAACGGTCGCAGCCGCGCGACCAGGCCGCGAACCTCGGCCGCGGCCGCGGCAATGGTCTCCTCTGGCACGCTCGGGGATACACCCTCCAGCAGCACCTCAAGCGCGGAGAGCCGTTCGGCGATCTCGGTCATCAGGTCGAAGTCACGGACCCTTGCCCGGGCGAGCTCGGCGACCCTCTCGTTCTTCTCGAACAGCTCGACGAACACCGTGACCTTCGCGCGCAGGAGCCACGGGTCGAACGGTTTGGCGATGTAGTCGACCGCGCCGACGGCATAACCGCGGAACGCGTGATGGGGCTCCCGGTCGATCGCGGTGAGAAAGATGATCGGGGTATCCCGCGTCCGGCCGCGTTGCTTGATGCGGTGTGCGGTTTCGAAACCATCCATGCCCGGCATCTGGACGTCGAGCAGGATCACGGCGAAATCGTCCACCAGGAGGCGTTTGAGGGCGTCCTCCCCCGACGACGCGGTGATCAGGTCCTGGTCGAGGGAGGCCAGGATCGCCTCAAGGGCCATCAGGTTGTCGGGCCTGTCGTCCACCAGAAGGATCTTGCTGCGCGGACGCTCCGTACCGTGCGCGTCTTCGGCGTCCGCAGCGCCCACGAGGCTGCCCTTGCGCTCGGTCACCTGCCCGCCTCCTCGCTCACGGCGTGTCGCCACCATTGGGACATGCATCAAAGTTCAACCGTACAAGCAACCTCAACTGTGCGAGCATCTACGGCCACGCGCCTTCCGCAATACTCACGTTCCGTTCTCCGGAAGTATCACCGACAAAGCGCTCGGCCAGACAGTGCCCTGCCGTTGCGGTGCCCGCGGTACCCGCGGACCACACCTGCGCCCCCTGGGCCCTATCCTCGGGCTCCCACATCAGCGAGCATCAGCGACTTCGGTGCTCTACAGCTGTGACCGCATGGCACCGAGCAGATGATTGAGATCGACAGGCTTGGTGATGTAGTCGGTTGCACCTGCCTCGAAACTCTTCTCCCGGTCGCCCGGCATCGCGTTCGCGGTCAGCACCACGATCGGCAGGGTGGCGAAAGCGGGCATCTGCCGGATCGTCGACGTCGTCTCGTTCCCGTCCAAGCCCGGCAACATCACGTCCATCAGCACAAGATCGATCATCGAGCCCTCCTGCTGCAGCAGCCGGATCGCGTCGTGACCGTTGTCCGCGTACAGCACCCGCATGCCGTGCATCTCCAACGCGCTGGTGAGCGCGAACACGTTGCGGACGTCGTCGTCGACGACAAGCACGGTCGAGCCGACCAGCGGGTCGGATTCGTCCGGCCCGCTCACGAGCTCCCGGCGGGTGAGCTCCTCAGGCGGTTCGGTGAGGAACGACATGCCCGTCGTCACCAGCCCAGGGCTGGCGCCCGGGCGGAACGAACGGCGTGCCGCCGGCACCGACACCGTGCCCAGCCCCTCCTTGCCCGGCCAGGTCGTGACGGTCGGCTCACGGTTGACTTCCTGGTCCAACGTGTCGACGAACCCGGACGCACGGATGCCCCGACCGGTTCCGGCCGGTTCCCCCGCCGGCTGGGATCCCTCCGACAGCTGCCTGACCGGCGCCCCGGCCGGTCGCCGCAGCAGCGCCACGCGGGGTGCCCCGGACAGCATGATGATCTCATCGTTGTCCCCGGGAGTGGCGGAGGGCAGGACCTCCGAGGGCATCACCGACGGCACGTACAGGGTGAAGGTGCTGCCCTGACCCACAGCGCTGGCAACCCCGATGGACCCGCCGAGCAGCCGCACGAGCTCCTTGCTGATCGACAGACCGAGTCCGGTGCCGCCGTAGCGGCGTGACGTCGTCCCGTCCGCCTGCTGGAATGCCTCGAAAATCATGCGGAGCTTGTCGGCCGCCACACCGATACCGGTATCGGACACGCTGAACGCCAGCACCACGGGCGCGGCGGACAGGCTCGGCGTTGTGAACGTGACCTCGTCGGAGGCGACGGTCACGTCCAGGCGCACCTCACCGGAATCAGTGAACTTCACCGCGTTGGACAGCAGGTTCTTCAGTACCTGCTGGATGCGCTGCTCGTCGGTGACGAATTCCGCCGGGACGTCGCTCGCGACAGTCACCTCAAATGCCAGCCCCCTTTCCTCGGCCAGCGGGCCGAATATCTGCGCGACCGCGTCGCAGAGGGTTGTGGTGCGGAGCGTGGTGGCTTCGACGTCTATCTTGCCAGCCTCGACCTTCGACAGATCGAGAATGTCGTTGATGAGCTCGAGCAGTTCGGAACCGGCCGAGTGGATCGTCTCGGCGAAATCGATCTGCTTAGTGGTGAGGTTCGCCTCCGGGTTGTCGGCGAGCAGCTTCGCGAGCAGCAGCAGGCTGTTGAGCGGTGTACGCAGCTCGTGGCTCATGTTCGCCAGGAACTCCGTCTTGTACTGGGACGACAGGGCGAGCTGTTCGGCCTTCTCCTCCAGACCTATGCGGGCCATTTCGATTTCCCGGTTCTTCTCCTCCAGCAGCGCGGCCTTCTCCTCCAGCTCGTTGTTGGTGCGCTGGAGCTCCACCGACTGCGAACGCAGTTCCTGGGTGAGGCGCTGCGACTGGGCGAGCAGTTCCTCCGTCCGCGCGTTCGCCATGATCGTGTTCAGGACGACGCCGATCGTGCCGACAAGCTGGTCGACCAGGTGCAGGTGCAGGTCGGAGAACCGGGTGAAGGACGCGAGCTCTATGACCCCGAGCACCTGTTCCTCGAAGAGGACCGGCACGACGACGAGATCACCCGGTGGGGCCTCCCCGAGACCGCTGCGGATGTAGAGGTAGCCGGTGGGTACCTGTTCCACCCGGATACGCTTCTTCTCCAGCGCGGCCTGGCCGATAAGGCCCTCGCCGAAGAGAAAGGTGCCGTCGGAACGCTTGCGGGGCGCCGAACCATAACCGGCGACATGCCGCAGCTTGTCACCCTCTATGAAGTCGAGCAGGTAGACCGTGCCGAGCTGGGCACCGACCGCCGGCGTCATCTCACTTATGATCATCTGGCAGACCGCGTACAAGTCACGCTGGCCCTGCATCTTGCTGCCGATGCGGGCGATGTTCGACTTCAACCAGTCCTGTTGGGCGTTCTTCTCGGTCGTCTCCCGCAGGTTGGCGATCATCTGGTTGATGTTGTCCTTGAGCTCGGCGACCTCGCCCTCGGCCTCCACCGTGATCGAACGTGTAAGGTCACCACGGGTGACCGCGGTCGACACTTCGGCAATCGCCCGGAGCTGGGTGGTCAGCGTGGACGCGAGCTGGTTGACGTTGTCGGTGAGGGCCTTCCAGGTGCCGTCCACCCCGTCGACCGTTGCCTGGCCGCCGAGCTTGCCTTCGGTGCCGACCTCCTTGGCGACCCGCGTCACCTCCGCCGCGAACGACGACAGCTGCTCCACCATCGT